>CADBRW010000275.1 GCA_902797155.1 uncultured Lachnospiraceae bacterium | reverse complement strand
GCCACGATCAGTCCGATGATCGGAAGGAGAGTCATGGTCATACGCAGGCCCACCTTTGCGCCGTCAGCCACACTGGCTGCGAAGTCCACTGCCTGATCCGCCTCGGTCACTTCGTCCGAGCTGAGACTGTTGATGGAGAGACAGATGGCTGCCGTAAATGCGGCGATACCGGAAGCCAGCTTCACCACGAAGGTCTGCATGGAGAAGATCACGGACTCATCACGTCGTCCGTTCTTCAGCTCGCCGTAGTCTACCGTATTTGCAAGGAACACCGTGGTCAGTACCTGCAGTACCCCGTTGGCTGCGAAGATAAAGAAGCCGGGGATGAACAGTACGAACACATTTGACATGTTGATAAATGAGATCGCCAGCAGCACCCCGTACCCGATGATGGCAGATGCCAGGGTGATATAGAAGATCTTCGTATTGGAGAACGCCTTCCGGAGCAGCGGATAGAATACCATCATTGCGAGGATCTGGATGGCGCCGCCGAACATGTTAAAGAAGGTGTAGCCCTTGTACCACTCGGTTCCGCCGAAGTCATATTTGAAGAAATAAATAACCAGGTTTGAAGTGATGTACACCGCTGTGTTGATCAGCACAATGGCGATAACGATGGTCATGGCCTGATCATTCTTGAAGAGCGCCTTGAACATGGCGCCCACCGACGGAGACTCCATATTTACCGTGGACTTCTCCTTGATGGAGATACAGGTGATGCAGATGAACACGATGAAAATGACCGCCACGATCAGTGCAAACCAGCGGAAACCGGTCTGCTCGCCGGACTTGCCTTCGCCGCCCAGCATATGCACGATCATCATGGTGAAGATGGTTACCAGTGCGGAGCCCACGCCTGCACAGGAACGTGCCAGAGTGGTCAGTCCCTCACGCTCCTTCCCGCCTCTGGTAAAGGCCGGGATCATGGACCAGTAGGGAATGTCCATCATGGTGTAGGTCACACCCCAAAGGATGTAGGTGATGGCCGCATACGCCACCAGCCCGCCGCCGTCCAATGACGGAGGTGCGGAGAACATAAGGAACAGGATCACCGCATTTGTCAGAGTTCCGATCATCAGCCACGGGCGGAACTTGCCCCACCGTGTCTGTGTCTTTGCAACAACGATGCCCATGATAGGATCGTTAAATGCATCAAAGATCCGGGCGATCAGCAGGATAACGCCCATGGCAACCGCAGATACCCCAAGTATATCCTGGAAATAATACAGGACATAGCTTGCCGACAGCATGTAGACCATGTCCTTGCCCACAGCGCCCAGGCCGTAAGCCATTTTTTCCTTAACAGAAAGCTTCATACGCTTCTCCTTTCGTAACCCCTTTACAGGACTTGAAGGCCCTTCGCTTTGCCCTCTCAGCCCCATTCTTCGTTGCCGGCTTTACCCCCTCAGCCCTTCATCTTCATGGCCAGCTCCACAGCTTTATATGCCCCGTCATAGATCCCCAATTTCTTATTCTCGACGATGCATTCACACATGCCCTTCAGCATGCTCTCATCCTCCACGAAGAGCTCCAGTGCCTGCAGCACGTGCGGGATGTCCCTGAGCTCCAGGGTTCCGTCCCCGATCTCTGCCGCATGGATCGCACCCCACTGCTCATGTCCGCCCACTCTCTGAATGAAGAGCTTCGGGATCGGATAGAAGCTAAGCTCGCTGGGCTTGGTCACCAGCACATCCGAGCAGCGCATCAGCAGATTTGTTGCATACACTGCTTCGAAAATATTCTCATGCGCGAAGGCATGCACGCCCACCACGCGTCCGTTCATTGACTTATCCACAAACTCCTGTGTCGCCTTCCAGTCATTAAAATGCGTCCGGCTCACACGATCCAGTCCGCGGATCTCCGTTACCAGCTTCTCCCATACCTGCCGGTAATCACCCACATTTACAAAGAGGGCCACTTCCTTCCTGCGGATCCTGGGCATCAGTGCGCGGATGATGTTCTTAAAGATTTCGCCCTGAGCTCCCGCACCACCGATGGTGAGGAGGAAACGGAAGGGCTGTCCGTCCTTCTTCCTCTGCAGACGGGCCTCGCAGTCCTTCTCGATATTTGCCACCAGCTCATGGTCCACATAGTGTCCGGTGTAGATCAGGGCATCTGCCGGCATCGCGGACAGGACCTTCTTCTTCTGCATCCCGTTCAGGATACGGTATCCCTGGTATGCAAAATGTGTCTGCACCGTGTGAATGCTGCCCTCTGCCAGATGCAGTGCCATGGGCCAGTTGTCCGGAATGGCATTCACCACATGCTTCATGCCTGCGTGAAGGGCTGCCTGGGCCGGCCACACATGGGTAGCAACCAGCGGGATGTCCTTCGGCACGTTCCGGAATACGGGAGCCATCAGCTCCGCATTCTTCTGATCCGCCGCGTTATAGGAAAGCTGGCGGAAGCCTTCGTAATTGATGGGCTCCCAAACCACCTTGTTGAACACCTTGCTCTTCTGAGAGATCCTGGATCCCATGGAATACAGGTCATTCTGTGCCGAGATCACCTTCGTACAGGTGGTCTCCGGATAGGAATTCAGATCCATCCAGTAAGGCGTATAGCCCATGGAATGTGCCGCCGACGCGATGGCCATGGAGATCCGGTAATGTCCGAAGCCCATCCGGAT
>CADBRW010000274.1 GCA_902797155.1 uncultured Lachnospiraceae bacterium | reverse complement strand
GGCAGTGGGACTTGAACCCACACACGGTTGCCCGTAACAGATTTTGAGTCTGCCTCGTCTGCCAATTCCGACATGCCGGCGAACACTAGCAAATTCTATCACACGAGCAGGCGGATTGTCAATAATCTGTATGGAGGTGCCCATGTTTCAGAGTAAGAAGAGAAAGGCCCTGGATGGCGTGATAAAGCAGATCCAGGTGGATCTTGCCAACAACTACAAGGACAATGCGGTGGAGAATCTGAAACGGCTCAAGCAGGAGACCGAGGCTGCCAATCTGGCAGGGGAGCTGAAACCGAAGGAATTCGCGGAGCTTACTGCATTGATCGAACATTATGAGAATGACATGAAGAACTTTAAAAGAACCTACTGATCGAAAGGAGATCAGAGCGCCTATGGAGAAAACACTGAGTTATTATATAGACCGGTTGGTCGGTTATGGAGTGAAGAACTGTCTTCTGGAAGAAGAGGACCGGATCTATACGAGAAACCGTCTCCTGAAGCTCTTTCAGGAGGATGATTATACAGAGACGGAGGACACTTCCATAGAACCGACGGGAACGGAAGCATCGGATCTGGAAGAGATACTGAAGGGGCTTCTGGATATTGCCGTGTCCCGAGGACTGTGCGAGGATTCGGTGACCTTCCGGGATCTCTTTGATACGGAGATCATGAATCTTCTGCTCCCAAGACCGTCTGAGGTTTCAAAGACCTTCTGGGAAAAGTATAAGACCTCTCCGAAGGAGGCTACGGATTATTACTATGCACTCAGCCGGGCTTCGGATTATATCCGTACCTACCGTGTGAAGAAGGATCTTCGTTGGAAGGTTGACAGTGAATACGGAAAGATCGACATTTCCATCAATCTTTCGAAGCCTGAGAAGGATCCGAAGGCTATCGCCGCTGCCGGGAAAGCAAAGAGCAGCAGCTATCCGAAATGCCTTCTCTGCATGGAGAATGAGGGCTATGCCGGTCGTGTCAACCATCCGGGCCGTGCAAATCACAGGATCATCCCCCTGACGGTCAATGGAACTGCCTGGGGGCTCCAGTATTCACCCTACGTTTATTACAATGAGCACTGCATCCTGCTGAATCAGGAACATGTGCCCATGAAGATCGAGAAGGACACTTTCCGGAAGCTGCTGGATTTTGTACGGCAGTTCCCCCATTATATTCTGGGGTCCAATGCGGATCTTCCCATCGTGGGAGGTTCGATCCTGGCCCATGATCATTACCAGGGAGGATGCTACACCTTCCCCATGGCGGAGGCGCCCATCGAAACAGAGGTTGTGATCCCCGGATATGAGGATGTGGAGGCAGGGATCGTAAGCTGGCCGCTGTCCGTGATCAGGATCCGTTCGAAGGAGATCCCGAGGCTGGTGGATCTGGCGGATCATATCCTTTTGCACTGGCGCCCCTACAGTGATCCCTCGGTGGATGTGCTGTCCGAAACTGCAGGTGTACCTCACAATACCATTACACCCATTGCCCGCTGCCGAAACGGGATCTATGAACTGGATCTGACGCTTAGAAACAATCGGACTACGGAGGACCGTCCGCTGGGACTGTTCCATCCCGGACCGGAGTATCACCATATCAAGAAGGAGAATATCGGCCTTATCGAAGTGATGGGTCTGGCAATCCTTCCGGCCCGTCTTCGGACGGAGATCTTCGAAGAGGTGCGCACGGCGCTTCTTACCGGAGGAGACCTTATGGCGACGGAGACCCTGGCTTCCCATGCTAAATGGGCAGAGGCCATCCGTGTCAAATATGACGCCATCACTGAGAAGAACGTGGACAGTATCCTGATGCAGGAGGTCGGTAATGTCTTTGTAGGCGTTCTTGAGGATGCAGGAGTCTTTAAACGTACGTCGGAAGGAAAGGAAGCTTTCCTCAGATTCGCACAGTGCCTGTGATTGACAGCAGGTACCATTAACTATTTTTTCAGGAGGACAGATAAATGAAAATCCTTGTCAGCGGCGGAACCGGCTATATCGGTTCCCATACCTGTGTTGAACTGCTTCAGAGCGGTCATGAAGTTGTGATCTTCGATAACCTGTATAATTCCAAGGAAGAGGTGGTTGACCGCATTCAGAAGATCACCGGCAGAAGTGTCACCTTCTACAAGGCCGACATGCTGGAGCCGGAGTCCATGCGTCCCATTTTTCAGGAGCACAGCTTTGACTGTGTGATTCATTTCGCCGGTCTGAAGGCTGTCGGGGAATCCGTGGCAAAGCCCCTTATGTATTACGAGAATAATATCGCAGGGACCCTGAACCTCTGCAAGCTGATGAATGAGTTTGGCTGTAAGCGTATCATTTTCTCGTCTTCGGCAACGGTTTACGGCAATCCGAAGACGGTGCCCATTACGGAGGATTTCCCTCTTTCCACAACAAATCCCTATGGCTCCACGAAGCTGATGCTGGAGCAGATCCTGACGGATTTCACTGTGGCAGATCCTGAGTGGAGTGTTGTTCTGCTCCGGTATTTCAATCCCATCGGTGCCCATGAGAGCGGGCTCCTGGGTGAGGTGCCCAATGGCATACCGAACAATCTGATGCCCTATATCATGCAGGTGGCTGTGGGTAAGCTGCCGGAGCTGGGCGTGTTTGGAAATGATTATGATACTCCGGACGGTACGGGTGTACGTGACTATATCCATGTAGTGGATCTGGCGAAGGGGCATGTCTGTGCCGTTTCCAAGGTCATGGAAACACAGGGGGCAAATGTGTACAACCTGGGAACCGGTACCGGCTACAGCGTACTTGATATCGTACATGCTTTTGAGAAGGCGAATGATCTCACCATTCCCTATCAGATCAAAGCCCGTCGTCCCGGAGACGTGCCCGTCTGCTATGCCAACCCGAAGAAGGCAAAGGATGAGCTGGGCTGGGAGGCAAAGTACGATCTGGAGAGAATGTGTAAGGACTCCTGGCGGTTTGCCCAGGCATATGCGAAAGAGAACGGATAGGGATCTTTAAGATGAGTGATAGAAACAGAGAAAGATACAGGCAGAGGATGCGCAGGCTGATCCTTCTTTATATTGTGGCGACCCTGGTCTTCGGTCTGATGATCACGCTGCTTTTGATGAACGGTTTTTCGGACAAGAAGAAGCTTCGTGAGGAAGGCATCGCCGCATTTGGAAAGGGTGATTACAGCGCTGCGGAATCCGCTTTTCTGCTCAGCCTGGATGAGAACCAGTGGTTCACTAAGAATATGGACCTGGATACCAGAATGTATCTGGGCGCCTGCTACCTCCGTCAGAATCGGTATAACGAAGCAGTGGACTGTTATCGTCAGATCGAAGACGACAACAACGGTTCGGTAAATGAGGAGCTTATTGGCTCCATGAAGGATACGGCCAACGCCATGAGCGAGATGGAGGACTTCCGTGAGTTTCCTCCGGATGATACCAAGATCGAACAGATGCTTCAGGTGGCGGAGAAGCAGCCGTACATTTATCTTTGCATTGCTTCCGTATACAACGACCGCGGAGATTATGAAAACGCCATAAAAAACCTGGAGAGCTATCAGGCGGTCCGGGGAATCAATACCTATGTGGCTTACGAGCTTTCCGCTTCCTACATCAGGCAGGGAGATACAGCAAAGGCTACGGATATGATCGATAAGGGACTCTCGGCTTCCGATACCAGTTATACGGATCTGCTGAAGTATAATCAGGCTGTCCTTAAGGAAATGAGCGGCGATCTGGAGGGTGCCTTCAGTATGATGGAGCAGTTGCATCAGCAGTATCCGGACAATGCCCAGATGCAGAAGGAATATGATTTCCTGTACACCCGTCTGAATATCGATGAGACTCCGGTGAATCCGTATACGGATGTGATGACGGAGGAGGAGATAGCCCGGGCAAAGCAGAAGGCTGCTGAGGAGGCTGCTACCGCAGAAGAGGCTGATGAATCGACGGATGAGAGCCAGGGTGACAGCGGAAATGAAGCGCAGGATGAAGTTTCTGACGAGGGTCAGAGTGACAGCGGAAATGAAACGCAGGATGAAACAACTGATGAGGGTCAGTACGACGGATCGGAAGAACAGTGAAATTAAACCGGAGTGGGAGGAGTATGGCTGAGAAGCTGCTACCGGATGAACTGAAGAAGAGACTTGCGGATCAGCTGGGAGAAGAAGGCCTGGCGGCCTATCTGGCCTGTCTTTCCGACCCCATGGAGCATGGACTCCGCCTGAACGGAGGCCGTATGACCAAGGAGGCGTTTGAGGCCGTGGCTCCCTGGAAGCTGGAACCCATTCCCTGGTGTCCTACCGGTTATTATCTGGGTGAGGATGCCATAGAGAATGCGCCCTCCAAGCATCCGCTTTATTATGCAGGGGCATACTATCTGCAGGAACCCAGCGCCATGCTTCCGGCAGCGGCACTTCCTGTGAAACCGGGTGACCGGGTTCTGGATCTCTGTGCGGCTCCCGGCGGAAAATCAACCGCCCTTGCGGAGAAGCTGCGGGGAGAAGGTGTGCTGGTATGCAATGACATTTCCGCAACGCGGGCGAAGGCCCTGATCAAGAATCTGGAACTGTTTGGTGTGACAAATGCAGTGGTTACCGCGGAGACACCGGAGCGCCTGGCTTCGGTGTTCGCCGGTTATTTCGATAAGATACTGATCGATGCACCATGTTCGGGTGAAGGCATGTTCCGTAAATCTGCGGCCATGCTGCATGACTGGTCACCGGAGAAACCGGCGGAGTATGCGTCGCTTCAAAGAGAGATCCTGGGCTATGCCATACGGATGCTGCGTCCCGGCGGGATGCTGCTTTACTCCACCTGTACCTATGCACCCGAAGAGGATGAAGGCTCGGTTCAGTATCTTCTGAATCTTCCGGAGGCAAAGGAGAAGGGCCTCATGCTATGTGCGATTCCCATGCAGGAGGGATTTCTTCCGGGTGATCCGGCATGGATTCCTGACGGCACACCGGAGCTTTCCGGGACCGTGCATATGTTTCCCCACCGCCTTCGCGGGGAGGGACATTTTGCCGCATTGTTTAAGAGTGATGTCTCCGGTGAAGAAGAAAACCGGTCCGGTTCCGCGGGAAAAGCCTCCGGAGGACAGAGACCGGTAAAGTGTCCGGAGTTTGATGATTTCGTATCCGGTCTCAGCATATCCTATGATCCGGCACGGATCACGGAGCAAAGCGGGTATCTTTCCTGTCTGCCTCCGGTGAATGATCTGCCGAAGCTGTCGGGACTCAGGGTGCTCAGGAGAGGACTCTATCTGGGAGAGGTGAAGAAATACCGGTTTGAGCCGTCTCAGGCTCTTGCCATGACACTGACTCCCGAAACATATAAAAACGTTCTGCGGCTGGATGGAACGGACGCACGCGTTCTTCGGTATCTGCGCGGAGAAACATTGGAATACGAAGACGGCGAAGCGGATAAGGGACGGGTACTGATCACTTACTGCGGTCTGCCGCTGGGATTTGGAAAAGCAAGTGACGGGAGGATCAAGAATAATTATCTTCCCGGTTGGAGGATGACGTAATGACGGCAAAAGGAAACTATGGTTATGCAAAGGGGCTTAAGCGGCGGAGGATGATCCTCATGTTTGTCTGCTTTGCCTTTATTCTGGCGGATGTTCTGTCCAGTCTGATTTTCTTTCAGACGAAGAAGACCCTCTTTGTGGTGTTGGCATGTATCATGTCCATTCCCTTTGCCAAGAATCTTATCGGATATCTGATGGTGATCCGCTGTGAACCGCTTTCACGGGAGGAACATGAGGAGGCGGAAGCGATCGCAAAGGAAAAGGATACGACCCTGGCCTATGATATCTCCATAACGGAAACGGAAGGAGTCCTGTTTTATCCCTGTGTGGCGATCTACAATAACAACGTGATCGGTCTGGTTCAGGCAGGGCAGAATCAGAAGAAGAAGGATGCCGTCACCTACCTGAAGAAGGTACAGGAGGGCGTTCCCTCGAAGCCGCGGGTCGTGGTGGTGGATTCTTTGAAGGAAATGAAGCGAGAACTCGACCGACTGAATCCGCCGAAGGAGGAACAGCTCCGGGATGACGTGAAAATAGCAGAGCGATTGATGGAATTGGGGTTCTGATATGAGAGAGATCAAAATCGGGAAAAATGAAGAAGGACAGAAGCTTAAGAAATTCTGTTTTTATTATTTCAAGGGAGTTCCCCAGAGCTTTACCTATAAAATGCTCCGGAAGAAGAACATCCTGCTGAATGAGAAGAAGGCCAGCGGAGAGGAAATCCTGGCAGACGGAGACAGGGTTCAGCTTTATTTTGCAGAAGAAACGCTGGACGAGCTGAGAAAGGAAGGGGATGCAAGAGCAAAACTTCCGAAGCTTGCCGATTACCCCTGGTTCACCGGGGATATCGTGCTTTATGAAGATGAGGATGTCCTCGTCCTTGACAAGCCCTACGGCGTTCTTACCCAGAAGGCAACGGCAAAGGACCGCTCGCTGAATGACGGAGTCATCGCCTACCTTCTGGAGGAGGG
>CADBRW010000273.1 GCA_902797155.1 uncultured Lachnospiraceae bacterium | reverse complement strand
GTTGCAGAGGACGCAGCCTACAGCATTCAGCTTAAGAACACCTCCAATGAAAGAGACTACAGCACGAAGGACGGCGTGACCTATCATCTGGTTGACGAAACCATATCAGGTGAGGAAGGAAACGAAGTGAACACGTATGTAATGCTGGCTACCGATGCCTACGAAGGATATATCGTTTTCCGGGGGCTTACGGAGGACCAGATCCACGAGGTGCTGGATACGGTTGTGATCGAGTGATACGACCGGATGATGGGATGATCCGCCTGTGAAATGGTATGTCGGTATCATGGCGTTACTCCTGATCATATGGATCATCGTATCGGTCATGGGGAATAGAAGAAAGAAACTTCAAGGAGTTTGAGATGAGACGGAAAATATATGCAGCGGCAGTTTTGTTCTGCCTGATGATCGTTACGCTTACCTCTTGCGGAAGGGGAGATCTTACAGGAGATAACGGTGTGGAGGTAGCCATGTTCGAGCATACCTTCCGAATCTGGAAGTCCTTCTCCGAACAGGGCAGCGGAAGCGATTACAACAAAACATACGGGGACGGAAAGGGTCAGGCCATCGTGGTCTATGCAGCCACTGCGAATCATGCAGGCATAGAGGCAAATATGGATCACATGCTGCCGATGCTTGCCGAGGAGTGCGGTATATCCAGGCAGAAGATGGAGACAGAACCGGCTGAACTGGAGGGACACGAGGAAAGCGTTCTCTTTATTTGGAACTACACTGTGAATGGAGTGGATGCAACGGCCTGTGGAGTCGCCATCAAGGATGCGGACAGCATGCTGTATATCGTCGAAACCTCCGATCACGGGAAGAAGGACACTTTGAAGGAAGAGGTCCTCGCGATTGCAAATACCGTCAATTATACCGGGACCTATCGGGCAACGAAGAAGGAAGCCTATCCCTATCGGGTGGAGAACGGTGATGTTGCGGTTACGGTACCGGAAGGTTATGAATGCATGCAGTTGGTGGATGCAGGAGCTGATACATCGAATGAACAGGTGGAGGGCATCAGAAGCCTCCATACGGACAGTGATCTTTTGGTGGTCCGCTATACAAATGCCCATACCTATGAGAGCGGTGATTCATTTTTCCAGGTGAAGAAGCTGGATGCGACTGAACAGTCGCTGCAGCAGAAAGCTGAGGAAGTAGCGTCTACACTAAGCGAGAATGCGGATGCTGCGGAGCCGGAGGAGAAGAAGGTTCGGGATATCTGGCCGGATGCTGATGAGAATGTGGCGGATAACTCTGTCTGGTGTGTGTCTTCGGTGAAGAATCAGTTTTCTTTCGAGCATTACTTCCTGGAAGTCGGCGATACATGTTACTATGTGCAGATCTGCTATCCGGAAAATGACAGCAGATCGGCAGAGGATATGCGGAAGCTGTTCTACGGGGTGGAAAGCATGGTGTGATGATTACTGTGCATACATGAAGCAGTTCGGATTGGAATGATCCGGCGGAAATGTGGCAGGAGAACGATGGTTCTCCTGCCATTTTGCGCTGTTGACGGGATATGAGGGAAATGATAAAATAATAAAAAATGATAAAGAATCATAAAAATGAATAAAAATGATAAAGAATCATAAAAACGAACGGAAATGATAAAGGATCATAAAAGGAGCTGAGCGTATGAGTAAGAATCCTTATAATATGATATTTGGAAAGGAACCGCCGCAGGTGATATCGCGTATAGCGCAGTCATCGGAGATCATCATGAGTTTTCAGGAGGAACCTCCGGCACAACAACTCTATATGATCACCGGCGTGAGAGGGTGCGGAAAAACTGTATTTATGACAGAGATCGCGAAGGAGCTGGCCAAAGAGGATTGGATCGTTGTGGAACTTAATTCGGCAGAAGATCTGATGCAGAGTCTTGCTGCAAGCCTCGGGAGCGAGAACAAGCTGGCGAAAATCTTTCAAAAGGCGAGCATCAATCTTTCGTTGTTTGGGATTGGTCTTGAAGTGAAGGAGAGTGTGCCGATATCGAATATTCAGGTGGCGCTCGTCAAGATGCTTGAGAGTTTGAAGAAGCATGG
>CADBRW010000272.1 GCA_902797155.1 uncultured Lachnospiraceae bacterium | reverse complement strand
GTGATCACCAGGTGCTCGTCGGCTACGTCGTTGTACACCTCACATTTTCTTCCGCTGACATCGTACACATGCACGATGCCGGCGATCTTTCCTGCCGTCTCGGCGTCGCCGGCCACTTCGTCCACAATGTCAGGAACCTCCGCGAGCTTCTCCGGTGTAAAATGTACCGTCTTCTCGCCGTGGAATACTGCGGTATACAGGATCTGGGCCTCCACCAGATCCTGGAAGATGTGGCTTCCGTAGGAGAGTTCCGGATTGTACCCGGCCTCCCGCTCCTCCGTCTCGCAGATGATCTCAAATGCGCTGATATCCGAAAATGCCGTGGGCACTCCCAGCTCCGGCGAGGTAGTTCCCACCCTCCCGGGCACGATGAGCATCATATGCTTCTTCTGATCCCGGTAGTGCCAGTTGATCTTCCCGATCAGCTTCGCCACCAGTCCCTTGTCCTTGTAGGGCAGGTTGTAGTATGCGACAGGGTCCACATAGACGATGAGGTCCAATTCGGAGGCGCGGCACATTCCCATGGAAGCCCCCCGGCTCTCCAGCAGGATCCGCTCCTCCGGGATGTCCGGCGGAATCACCGTACCCGTCTCCGTCTTCAGCACCTGAAGCGGCCGGCACTGCAGAAGGTCGACGGAATACTCCCCGCTCTCCGAAAGGTTGATGGTGAACTCCGTGTCCACCGGATATTCGTACTCCTCATGGATGGCGTGCAGCATCCGCCGCATCTGATCCATCAGCGTCCGATTTGCCACCAGTCCCTTGCAGGAAATGAACTTCACCTCCCGGCGGCGTCCCATTTCCCGAAGGCGGCTCTCCGCGTCATAGTCATGCTCCAGCAGGATCTTCTCCAGGTATTTCGGCATGTCCTGCTCCAGGGCCTCGTAGGGAAGCTTCTGCAGGGCGCGCTCGGCCATATTGATCACCTCGGCCTTGCCCTGGGAGAATTTGTGCTTGTCCGCCGACGAGGAATAGGAGGTCTTCTCCGGCATGTCCAGGTTCACGATCCGCGGGTACGAGCCCTCGGTGCGGTCCACCGCCGACGTGCCGAGACCCATGACCAGCCGCAGCATGCCCGCCGTGGGATCCGTGTCCTTCATGATGCGGTACGGGCTGTAGGAGTAGCCCACCCCCGCCGCACAGGGCATGTAATAGGACCCATAATAGGACCCGGACACACGCTGGATGAGCAGCGCCATCTGCTCGTCGCGCCCTTCCAGCCCCCGCCGTTTCCGGTAATCCAGCGCCGACAGACTCATGGTGCTGGCGTACACCACCTTGATGGCGTGCTCAAACTCCGCCAGCTTCTCCTCCGGAGTGCCCCGGTTGGCGCAGAAGACAGACTCATATTTTCCTGCAAATGCATTTCCGAAGCCGTCCTCCAGGATACTGCTGGACCGGATGATGTAGGGATCCTGGCCGTAATACTCGATGATGCGCACAAACTGCTTGCGCATCCCATTTGAAAATGTGCCGCCCATCAGCTTCTCCGCGAATTCCTCCGCCAGGGCAAAATACCCTTCCTCCGTGCGCTGCCGGATCCGGATGTCCCACAGATTGTTGTCCACAATGTAGGTGTAATACAGATCCGAGCCCACGTAGAAGGAATCGTGGGGCTCCAGCACCTCGCTGATCTCCGGCTCCTTGTTGCGGATGATAGCCCGGGCCAGCAGCATGCCGCAGGACTTGCCCCCGATCATGCCCGTGCCGATCATGTGATCCCGGACAGCAAAATAATCCTCGGGCGTAAAATGCTTCTTGACCATTTCGCGCATTTTCTTGTCCCGCGTCATCATGATGTTGCACATGCGCCCGCACTGCTCCGTGATGTCCGCCCCATTTTCATGCATCAGCTTCGTGTAGTGGAAGAAGCGGTCCCAGGAATCCACGTACTGCTCCTCCGCCGAGCGCTGGGCCTGGCCCAGGGTCTGGTAGAACCGGCTGGACTGCACGCCGTCCAGGATGGGACGGAAGGCGCCGCTTTCCTTATCGTAAATGTGGGGCAGAAACATGGTTTCCGAGTTCCGGTTCCACACCTTCTCCGGCCGGACATAGACATGCCGGCGGTCGGAATAAACGTCAATGAACAGCTGCGTCGTGTCCAGGATCTTGTTCACCGCCTGCACCGAATGCTTGCCCCGGATGATGGGAAAGAACGCAACCGTATCCAGAATGAACAGGAACGGGCAGGTGACGCGGAAGAAATTTCCCATCATCAGGTCCGTAGCCCAGGCTGCCTGCAGCTCCGACAGACAGTCGAAGACGTAGAAGGCATCCAGGCCCTCCCGCTCGATCACATTGTGGATGTCCACCGTAAAAGTCTCAAACCGGTGGGACAACGGCACCTGCACCGTCTTCACCTCCGGGCAGTCCTCGATCAGCGGTTCGTGACTTGCGAACCGGAAATAAATGATGTTCCGCCCGTCGGCCTTCGCCTGCTCCACATAAGGCTCCATAAAAAGCCGGAACTCCGACAGCTCCGACACACGCCACACCACATTGTCCCCCAGCCGGATGTTGTCGAACGCCTCGTCCATCTCCGGGATCCCGCTCTTCACTCTGTCAAATGCCGCCATACCTTCCTCCTTTCGCTCGCCTGCCTTGTCATCCAACGCGACATCGCGCAAAAAAAGGCGCTCCACCCCCGTGGGATGAAGCGCCTTTGCTCCGTACATTTTATATGTTCATCATACCACCGGCCCTGCCGAAACACAACCCGCATTTTCGTAACACTTTCGTAAAGGTGCCTGTCACCTTTACAAAAATGTTACGAAAACTTCGGCACTCGCAAAATCGACCGCAAATGATTCCATATTCGTAGAATCTATGGTACAATTTCCCGGGGGATGATTTACCTAAGCACTACTAAGCAATACAAATGTGGAGGATGAAATGGATATTTTTGCCAAATGCCAGGAGCCGTCACGTGCGGACGAGGCAAGAGCTGCGGGGATCTACCCGTATTTTCACGCGTTGCAGTCAAAGCAGGACACCGAGGTCATCATGGCGGGCAAACGCCGCATCATGCTCGGTTCCAATAACTATCTGGGGCTTACCACAAACCCGGAGGTGATCGAGGCAGGGCTCGCGGCCCTGGAGAAGTACGGTACCGGCTGCTCCGGTTCCCGCTTCCTGAACGGAACGCTGAACCTGCACCTGGAGCTTGAGGAAGCGCTGGCCAAATTCCTTGGGAAAGAGGCTGTCCTCACATTTTCCACAGGATACCAGTCGAATCTGGGCATCATCAGTGCCCTGGTGGAGCACGGCGATTACGTGGTCATGGACCGCGAGAATCACGCCAGTCTCTACGATGCGTGCCGCCTTTCCTTCGGGAAAATGATACGCTTCCGGCATAACGATATGAAGGATCTGGAGGAGAAGCTCCGCAACATCCCGGAAAGCGCCGGGATCCTGATCGTCACCGACGGCGTCTTCTCCATGGCCGGCGACATCGCAAATCTTCCCGAGATCTGCCGCCTTGCGAAGCAGTACGGCGCCCGCGTCATGGTGGACGACGCCCACGGGCTTGGCGTCATCGGCAAGGGCGGCCGCGGAACCGCCAGCTACTACGGGCTGGAGGACGAGGTCGACATTTACATGGGAACCTTCTCCAAGTCCCTTGCGTCTCTGGGCGGTTACATGGCCACCTCGGCCCGTGTCATCGACTACGTGAAGCATTGCTCTCGGCCCTTCATCTTCTCGGCATCCATCACCCCCGCCAGCTGCGCTTCTGCCCTGGCCGCACTGAAGATCCTGGAGGCCCATCCCGAGCTTCCCGAGACATTGCAGGCAAGAGCCCTGTTCATGCGAGACAGACTTCGCCAGGCAAATGTGCGTATTCGCGAGTCAAACGGTGATCAGATTCCGATCATTCCGATCTACACCTACGAGCTGAATCCGACACTGATCATAACCAAGGAGCTGTACGACCGCG
>CADBRW010000271.1 GCA_902797155.1 uncultured Lachnospiraceae bacterium | reverse complement strand
CGTGCGGACGTGAATCTGTCCATCCGCGAGAAGGGCAGTGAGGAATTCGGTACCCGTACCGAGTCCAAGAACCTGAATTCCTTCCGGGCCATCAAACGATGTATAGAAAATGAAGTAAACCGCCAGATCGATCTCATTGAATCCGGTGAGAAGGTGGTACAGGAGACACGTCGCTGGGACGATGAGAAGGGTTATTCCTATCCCATGCGTTCCAAGGAGGATGCTCAGGATTACAGGTATTTCCCGGATCCCGACCTGGTACCCATTGCGGTATCCGAAGAGTGGATCGAGGAGATCCGCGGACGTCAGCCGGAGATGCGTGCCGAGAAGATCGCAAGGTATAAGGAAGAATACCAGCTGCCGGATTATGATATCGACCAGCTGACCGGTGAGAAGAAGCTGGCAGACCTGTTCGAGGGAGCGGTTGCTGCCGGTGCGGATCCGAAGAAGGCTTCCAACTGGCTGATGGTGGAGACCATGCGTCTCATGAAGGAGACCAATACCGATGCTTCTAACTTAAAGTTCAGCGCTGAAAATCTGGCTGAGCTGATCGCCCTGGTGGATGCCAAGGAGATCAACGGAGCCGTGGCGAAGGAGGTATTTGAGAAGGCTGTCTTCTCCGATAATCTGAGTCCGGCCCAGTATGTAAAGGACAACAACCTGTCCACCAAGGCAGATGACGGTGTTCTCGCCGAGGTAGTGGACAAGGCCATTGCGGCCAACCCCAAAGCTGTAGAGGATATCCGTAACGGCAAGGGCAAGGCCATCGGAGCCATCGTGGGCTTCGTTATGAAGGAAATGAAGGGTAAATGCGACCCGGGAACCGTAAATAAAATGATCGCTGAGAAACTGGGACAGTAACGGCCGGGAACTGCTATACGCATTTTCGTGATGCGATGCCCGTAGGAGACAATATGAAGGTTACACTTGCCGTCGTTATGCCGGCATACAATGAAGGAAACAGAATATATGAGAACCTGCTCTCCTGTGCAAAAACAGTGGAAGGGTTCTGCCCATCCTTTCGGATCCTGGCCGTCAATGACGGAAGTACGGACAACACAGAGGAGGAAATGCGGCGCGCAGCTGCGGAGGATTCGCGGATCGGTATCATTTCCTATGAGAAGAATCGCGGGAAGGGCTATGCCATCCGCCGGGGCATGACTGCGAGCAGGGCAGAGTATACTGCGTTTCTGGATGCGGATCTGGACCTTCCGGCCGAACAGCTGGAAGGCTATCTTCAGGTAATGAAGCAGGAACAGGCGGACATCGTCCTGGGTTCCAAGCTTCATCCGGATTCACATTTGAAATATCCCTTTTACAGGAAGATCATGACCCACGGATACTATCTGATCCTGAAGATGCTTTTCCGTCTTCCCATCCGGGATACGCAGACGGGGATCAAGCTCTTCCGGACGGAACGCATCCATCCGGTAATTCAGAAGATGCAGTCGGACCGGTTCTGTTTTGATATCGAGCTTCTGGCCATTGCGGCAAAATACGGTCTTTCCATGGTGGAACAGCCGGTTGAGGTTTGCTATCACGGGGATGGGGAGCGAAAGACGAAGATCCGCCTTCGAACTGTCTTTGATATGTTCTTTGAAACGCTTCGGATCAAAAGAAGAATATCGAAGATGAACGCCGAATAGAAAGGAAAATATCCATGGCATATAATGATGATTATTACAATGAGGATTATGAATACGAAGAATCCTACCGTCAGAAGAGCAGAAAGAGGAAAATGTCCTCCAATGCCAAGTGGGGGATCGCGCTGATCATTGAGCTGATCGTGATCGTTCTTCTGGTCCTTGCACTTGTAAAATCCTATATTCACAATAAATACCTTCTTCTGGATTATCATGATCTGAACGAGAAGGACCTCTCCATCAATGACGGTGTGGATACGGAAGCGATGAAGGGCTATACGAATATTGCGCTTTTCGGTGTGGATGCCAGAGATTCCAGTCTGGGAGCCGGAAACCGAAGTGATGCCATCATGGTGGCGAGCATCAACAACGAGACGGGAGAGATCAAGATCGTATCCGTATACCGTGATACCCTGCTGAGTATCCCCGATCCTGACGGAAGCTTCACGGCGAAGATCAATGCCGCATATGCGTACGGTGGCCCTGAACTGGCCATTAAGGCGCTGAATACGAATCTGGACCTGAATATCACAGCCTACGTGACGGTGAACTGGGAAGGACTTACCCGTGCCATTGATGCTTTGGGCGGTGTCGAGATCTCCGTCGAGGAAAATGAGCTGGAGATGCTGAATGCCTGTCTGATGGAGCAGATCCGCGTGACCGGCATCTACTCGGAGGGCGTCTTTGAGACCGGTAAGCTTGTTCTGAACGGTGCACAGGCCACGGCATATTCCCGTATCCGAAGCACGGATCAGGGCGATATCACACGTACCGAGCGCCAGCGTGAGGTGATCTCTGCCATGATCACAAAGATGAAGGCCAGTGATCTGGCCACCATCGATAAGATCATCGATGAGATCTTCCCGTACATCAGCACCAGCATTACAGAAGATGAGATGTATGATCTGGCGAAGCATGCACTTTCCTATAATCTGGGACAGACGGTGGGCTTCCCCTTCCAGTTCCAGTATTACGGTTCTGAAAGCAAGGGCTCCTGTATCGCACCGGAAGATCTGACCGGAAATGTGTCCGCCCTCCAGAGATACCTGTTCGGAACTCAGGATTATACACCGACACAGACAGTGCAGGGAATCTCCAATGAGATTTCCAATGAAACCGGCTTTTTCAGCAATGGCAAGGTACTTCTGCCCGGAGAACAGGCAGAGCAGACGCAGTCTTCGGAATCGCAGGAAGAAACAGGAGAATGACCGAATGAAGAGACATTTGATGGTAGCACAGTCCGGCGGCCCCACAGCGGCGATCAATGCATCCCTGGCGGGTGTGATCCGGGGGGCTTTGGATTCGGAAGCATATGATAAGGTCTATGGCGCCGTTCACGGGATCAGCGGAGTGCTGGACGGGAACTTTTTGGAATTATCCGAGAAGGCAAGGGAGGATGGTTCTTTCCTGGACCGTCTTACCCGGACGCCGGCCATGTATCTGGGATCCTGCCGTGTGAAGATGCCGACGGTGGAAGAGGATCCGTCCATTTATGACAGGATCTTTCAGACCCTTGAAGAAATGAATATCGGGGCCTTCTTCTATATTGGCGGAAATGACTCTATGGATACCGTGACCAAGCTGGCCGCAGTAGCGAAGAAGAGAGGCTCGGATATCCGTTTTGCAGGTGTGCCGAAGACCATTGACAATGATCTGGTGCTTACGGATCATACCCCGGGGTATGGTTCGGCTGCCAAGTATATCGCGACCTCCATGCTGGAGATCGCCCATGACACCTATATCTATGATCTGCCCTGTGTGACTATCGTTGAGATCATGGGCCGGGATTCCGGCTGGCTTGCCGCAGCGGCAGCTCTGGCCCGGAATGAATACAATATCACTCCCCAGCTGGTCTATCTGCCGGAGGTTCCCTTCCACAGAACCACATTTCTTGAGGATGTGAGAAGAGAACTGAAGCGCTCCAAGAATGTTGTGGTTGCCGTGTCAGAGGGAATCCGCGATGAAAACGGCGTCTATATCAGCGCAAAGGAAGCGGTTGCAGACAAGTTCGGACATAAACAGCTGTCCGGTGTGGGAAAAGCACTGGAGAACCTGGTAAAGAAGGAAATCGGAACGAAGGTCCGTTCCATCGAGCTGTCGATCCTGCAGCGCTGTGCGGGTCATGCAACCTCCGCACAGGATCTGGAGGAATCCGTCAGACTGGGAAGTTATGCAGTTGAGAAGGCGGAAGAGGGAGAGACCGGTTTCATGCCTTCCGTTCACCGGCTGTCCGACGAGCCCTACAGTTATGAAATCCGGATGGAGGATCTGCAGAATATCGCGAACAAAGCAAAGGGTGTACCGAGAGAATGGATAAATGAGGCGGGAAATGATGTGACGGAGGAAATGCTCCGTTATATCCGTCCGCTGATCCGCGGAGAAGTGGAGAACGAATGGAAGAACGGACTCCCGGTTTATCTTCCGGTGGCACATTTGAATCATGTGGGAGAGTAAACTGTTCGGACAATGATGGTTTCGGACGGCAGTTGTCAGACATTTTTTCTTGCATTTTTATGCACGATATCGTATAATGGGTACTGTAAAGATGATCAAGAGATCGTGTTTAGATATCTGGGATGTTCGATACTCCTGTTTATATTTGAACCTACATCTACTTTTACGGGAATCCTACATCTGTGG
>CADBRW010000270.1 GCA_902797155.1 uncultured Lachnospiraceae bacterium | reverse complement strand
TCAAAAAGAATTCCAAGCAGCAGACTGAGGGAACAGAAGATCAGTCCCAGAAGGAAGATCATCAGGATAAATGTAAAGCGGTTGATCCCCAGTTTTTCTTCAGGGATCAGGAAGCTGCAGCCCGCCATAATGGTTGTCTGCAGCGCAGATACGATGGCGCCGGAGATGAATTTAGCCGCAAAATACTGCACATCGCTGAGCCTGGTCAGCCGGATCCGTGTCAGTACCATGTCTTTCTTTTCATTGATGGCGGTATGTGCGATGAATACTCCGGTGAACACAAATCCCAGTGTCATGATGGCGAAGGCATAGCCGATGAGGGTTCTGTGATCGACCTGTTCATTTGTCAGAATGATCTCATTCTTATCTGCCAGAGTTTCCACCGTCTTCTTCGGCAGAGCATCGTTCATGCTCTTCAGTGTTCCGAGGATGTCTCCGCCGCCCTCGGCTGCCCTGCGGATCTGTCCGAGGATCATGGTAAGCTCGCTGTTCATCAGTGTCTTTCGTTCATCCTCCGACAGGATAAAGACCTTCATTCCGTCTTTCACGGTTCCTGCAGCTGCCTCCGTATCGAAGTCCTTGCCGAGGAAGAGCGCTGCGCCCATTCTGTCCTTCTCCGCATCCAGGCTGATCCGCTCATCCAGTTTCTCTTTCGTCATACCGGGAACCTTCACCCTGCAGACCAGGAAGGCACCGCTTTCCGACACTTTGGAAAGCAGATATTCCGAAAGCTCACTGCCTGAGGCATCATACACCTTGATCACGTACCGGCCTTTCCCGCTGTAATAGGCCACCTTTTCGTCAACAGAATCGATCTCCACCACCTTGGATGCCGCAGTTGAACCATTCAACTCATACGCTGAGAGATTCGTCTGCTCTATCTTCAGGATCAATGTGGAAAGGATCGGAGTAACGATCATGAAGAACCAGAAGCCCACGTTCCGAAACAGAAGTTTTATAGTTGAATTGATAATGCTTTTCATGCTCTATCCTTTCTCCGAAGGGATCCTGCTAAGATTGCGATCAGGGAACAGATCACTGTGATCGCTCCAAGGAAGATCACAGAACTTAAGGTGTAATCACTGTGTCCCATACCTGACAGCTCCACCAACGCCCGGTTGGTGTGATACAGTGGCGAGATCAGCTTTACTGACTCAGACCAGGAGGAAAACATATAGGTTTCAAAGGCCCCACCGATATAACCCATCCACCAGACGATACCGAAGGAAAGGATGATGGTTGCGATCATACTGTGAGTGATCTCGTAGATCATCATTTCAAAGGAAGTAGCCGCTATGATGGAAAGCAGGATCAGCATCCCGGAAATGAGGATATTCCCCCAATGTACCCCGAGGACAGTTGCCGAGATCCCCCCGGCAAGTCCGATGCCTATGGATACCACGGTTACGATGGGGATCGCTCTTCCGAAATAGATCTGAGCCGATGACAGATCCGATATCCGGAACCGGTCCAGGATCTGATGCTTCTTCTCCTGAGCAAAAAGGCCTGCAGCGCATACGATGGCGCACCAGCCGAAGTAGACCATATAGACCATTCCGTAATAATCGGTGGCGTTAATGGCAGGCGCCACCTCCGGAGTTTCGGTGGGGATCCGGATATCCGATACATCCCCGCTGATCATGCTGTTATAAACTGCAGAGATCATATACTCCAGTTTCGCACCTTCTGCCTTCCTCGACTTTGATTCATAGATGGTGTAGCCTTCCCCGGTAAATGTGATAAATCCCCCCAGCTCGCGAGACTGTATCAGCTCCTCCGGCGTTCCCCCGTCATAGCGGTTAAATGTGATCCCGTTCTCCTGTCCGACGGATTCAAGTGCCGTGATCACGCCCGCATAGGGGCTGTCTGCTTCAATGGTATAGCCCACCTCAAATTCTCCGGGTGCCTCATAGCTCTCCATCAGAGATGAGAAGGCACTGATCAGGAACGCGGAGACCAGGATCGGGCAGAGCACATAAAGCAGGATATTTACCGGATTCCGGAACATGATCTTGAAGTTGTTTTTAATCAAATATCTAATCAT
>CADBRW010000269.1 GCA_902797155.1 uncultured Lachnospiraceae bacterium | reverse complement strand
CGCGTTACATTTTGTCAATTATATTTTACATTTAAAAAAAAAAAAAAACGGGGTCAGACCCCATTACAGAATTGTTACGTCATGATGTAACAGTTCTGTAATGGGGTCTGACCCCGGTCTGCCGATTCTATGCTGCCGCAAGCTGTACAGAGTCATATACCTCGTGGATGGAGGTAACTCCCTTATCCTTCATCTCATCGCTACATACAGACTGGAATACATAGAATGCATCCTTGATCTTTACTACGACGGTTTCACGGATCATATCCTTCAGCACACCGTCCTTGGTAAATGCTCTGTAGGAGCAGGAATATGTGTAAGCCTGATTGCCGTCCAGTGTGGTTTCTATAAACGACATTTAAAAAAAAAGCTACGAACGATCACACGATGGATCATTCGTAGCTTTCCATGTTCTGTTCAACAGGATCAACACTCACTCGGAATTACTCTTTGTCCGACTCGTCCCGGGGGATCACCACCCGTGCGGTGGTTCCTTCCCCGACGGTGCTTTCGATCACAACATCCGCACCGATCATTTCCTTCAGTCTTCTTCTTGTATTGTCCATTCCCACGTGGGACCTGCCATCCTCTTTCCTCGGGGCATTTACATCAAAGCCCACGCCGTCATCGGAGATTATGATCTCGAAGCCTTCCTCCGTCTCCTTCGTCTGGATCTTCACGGTCCCGCCCTTCTTCTTCTGCCCTACGCCGTGCTTCACGGCATTCTCCACCAGCGGCTGCACGGAAAGCTGCGGTATCACGAAATCCATGGTCTGAATATCGTACTCTATGTTCAGCTTCTTGCCAAAACGGAGTTGCTCGATGAACAGATATTTTTTCAAATGTTCCAGCTCCTTTTCAAAGGGCACCGGCTCCTTCTGCTTCAGCGAATCCATATTCCCCCGAAGGTATTCGGAGAAAGCAATGGTGGCATCATAGGCCGTATCAGGATTCACCTTGCACAGCATGGCGATGGACGACAGTGCATTGTACATAAAATGTGGCCGGATCTGACTCACCATGACCGCAACCTCCGCCTCATACAGTTCCTTCTGCATCTGCTGATAACGAATGGTCTCCAGATATTGTTTCCGAAGGTCACCGATCAGACGGATGATCTGGTAGATCATCGTAAAGAATATTCCATACATAAGGATCAACGGTGTCCGGACCTCAAAGGCACTGAGTACCAGTCCCGCAAGAATGGATAATGCGAGCGGTCCCCATGAGGTTAGGAAGATTACGACATTCCCACCCATCTTTACCTCGGAAAGCAAAAGCAGGATCAGGATCAGGATACCCGCCGCAGCCAGATAATTCATCCAAATGCCGGAAACCACCAGATCCACGGTTCCCGTCGTCTGCAGGATCCCTACTGCAACCATAGCTATGACATAAGGAATCATCACGATTCCGGCGATGATCCTTCCTCTTCCACTCTTCAGATTGGACCGAAGATAAACCATAAGGGAAGCGATGAAGAGATACTCCGCGAGCTTCACCAGCACAAGACAGACCACCGAGTCCGTGATCCAGCCGTTCAGATACCTGGAGGCACTCTTCATAAAGATAAAGACACTCCAGAAAAAGCAGAGGACACCGAAGGTAATATACTTATAATCGATCCTTCCCTGAATGAATGCTGCCACCGGAAAGAAGGCTACTCCAAAGAGCAGTACGATTATGAGCAGAATGAAGGGACCGGTCAGTTCCCTAAATGCAACCGCAAAAAACAGATCGCCCGACGCAGTGTAGAGCACTTGGAAACAGTCTGAAAAACTCATGTCTTCCGTCGAATACGGATTCCATACCGTAAGGAGATATTCCCCTTCCTCTTCAGCATACGTTTTACCGTGATTTTGCAGCCAAGCTTCGAAAAAAAGCTGTTGTATTTTGTATCCCGGAGTCTTCGATCGCTGCAGCTCATAAGGGTGATACTCCAGATAATACTCTTTTTCCGCATCGATCATGTCCTGTAATTCCTCATGCATATCCTCGGGGAACATAGCATAGATCCTGTCTAAATAATCCTCCATTGACTTGTAAGTATACTCTGTCAAAATCTCTCCATCCGTAGTCTCCAGAGTATACCACACATTATACGTGGAAAAAGTCATCACAGCAAACCCGAACGCTTCATCGGAAAGCGTTCCCCGGAACCGAATCTCGTGAAAGGTATCCCTGATGGGTGCGGTATTATCAATGGTTTTCCACTCCCCGCCATCTACAGAATACTCTCCTTTAAGAAACATGGACTCAGACACACTATACCCCAACGGATCAAAACGAAATCTGATCCCCAAAGCAACCAGCGAAGCAAATACGATTATAAGAAGTCCGACGATGATCATAGCCGGAACCTTTCCCTTAAATATGTGCTTTAACATAACCCGTTACTCCTCTCTGGTCAGATATCCTTTTCAGTTTCTATAGGTAAAACTCATCATGGTCATATCATCAAACTGCGGTGTCTCACCTGCGAATTTCTCTACCGCAGTCTCTTTACCGGTCCCACCGTGGCTGTGCTGATAAAAAGCATTTTACAGGCCCGCCTCTCGCAGAATCCCTTCCACGTCAGCGCCGATAATATCCAGGCCCACCGCCTTGATCAGAGATACATTTTTGATCCCATAGAAATTCTCCGCAAGAGCCTTGATGTATCCGAAGCCGTACTCCTCCGGACAGAAGGTTCCTCCGGCTGTCATCACATAATAGAGCTCCTTCGCCCGGCAAAGTCCCTGCGGTGTCCCCTCTGCAGTATAGGAGAAGGTGATCCCGAGGACATTGATCTGCTCTATGTACTGCTTCAGTGACGCGGGAAAGGACAGATCCCAGTATGGCGCAGCGATCACGATCTTCTCCGCCCCGGCAAACTGCCTCGCCAGGGAAAACATGGGATCATCAAAAGCTCCCGCAGACATCAGCGAATCCCGCTTAAGAAGAAACGCCTCATCCACAAGCGGAAACGAAATCTCTGACAGCTTCACCTCTTCCACCGGTTCTCCTATTTGGGCAAGCAAATGATCCGCAAGCCTTTTTGTTCTGGATTCTTCACGTACACATGCGTTTATAAATAACACCATTCAGATTCCCCCTTATTTTTTTCCCGTAAGATAATACACCGCCAGTGCCGTGCGATGGGACAGATTCTCCTTGGACAGGATGGATGTGATGTAATTCTTCACCGTTCCTTCGGAGATAAAGAGACGCGATGCGATCTCCTTATTCGAAAGCCCGTCGGCAACAGCCCGGACGATATCCAGCTCCCGCTCGGAATAGCCCGAAGGATCAAAGCCTTCACTCTGCCCGGAGGCACTCTCCTTCCCATCCGTTTTCGCTGCAAGCGATGAAAGGATCCCCTCCTCCATAACACCTGTACCGATGTATACGGATTTGATCATCTGCTTTAAATGTTCCGGGGTATGATTCTTGATCAGATACCCCTTCGCCCCGCTGCCGAGTGCCTGGCGCACCAGCTCGTCATCGTCAAAGGTGGTCAGGAT
>CADBRW010000268.1 GCA_902797155.1 uncultured Lachnospiraceae bacterium | reverse complement strand
CTCGAAACCGATGGAGAAGCCACAGGCCGGTGTGGACTGGCCGGTGAAGCGTCCGATCATCTCATCGTAACGTCCGCCGCCTCCGACGGATCCGCCGTATTCATCCATGGATATCTCAAAGATGGGACCTGTGTAGTAGGACATGCCACGTACCAGTGTGGGATCGAATACCACTGCAAAATCCGCTTCCTTCGCACCGTCTACGCTTTCCATGATGGTGCAGAGATCTTCGCTGATCCCCTCCGCAAGCGTATCTCCCAGGATCTCTCTCAGCTTCTTCAGACCTTCCGTATCTCCCGAAACGGTACGGAACAGCTCCAGATACTTATCTACGGTCGCCTCATCATATCCGTCCCCGATCAGCTCCTCCCGGACACCGTCCAGGCCGATCTTGTCCATCTTGTCCAGAGTGATGAAGATTCCGTCATAATCGATGCCGTCTGCCTGCTTTCCACTCTCCGGATCCGTCGGTGCGGTAAAGCCTGCATGATCCACCATGGCACGGAGGATCCTCCGGTCATTGATCCGGATGGTAAACTTCTGAAAATCCAGCTTCCCCAGCAGGGTCGTAGTCGCCAGGATCAGTTCTGTCTCCGCAAGGATCGTGGGTTCTCCCAGGATATCGATGTCACACTGCATGAACTGACGGTACCGCCCTCTCTGGGGACGGTCGGCACGCCACACATTTCCCATCTGCAGTGCCTTAAAGGGACTGGGAAGTTCATTTGCATTATTGGAATAATACCGGCAGAGAGGAACCGTCAGGTCGTAACGAAGACCGCCGTCCACCAGATCCGCCTCACTCTCGGCCTCCGCCAGCTTCAGCTTCTCACCGCGCTTCAGGATCTTGAAGATCAGCTTCTCATTTTCACCGCCCTGCTTCGAGGACAGATTCTCGATATGTTCCACACAGGGTGTCTCCATCGAGGTAAATCCGAATCTCTTATAAGTCTCCTTGATCAGTCCGATCGCATAGTCTCGGATCTCCATCTCCCGGGGGAGGATATCCTTCATACCGGTTACCGGTTTCTTCTTCATCGCCATACGTTCCCTACTCTCCTTGATTCAAAATCTGCGTATTACTATACCACCAATCCGGTGAAAAGAAAATGAAAAATTGGGGACGGTTCTGAACTGTCCGGAACCGTCCCCAAATATTACACATGCTCTTATGCGCGGCGCACATCGTCCACAAGGACTTCGTTCTTTCCGCCGTTTCCTTCGGAAGTTTCGCGTGCAGCGGCAACCTCCATAACCTTATCCAGGAACTCCAGGAATCGGTCGATATTGCCGGCCTCCATTCCCTGCAGGGATTCCTTCAGCTGCTCATATACAGGCTTGTCTGCGGTGAAGCCCTTCTCCTTGATGTATCCGCGGGCCAGAGAAAGCATTCCCTTCTCTTTGATCTTGTGGATACCAACCAGATAAATGAACTGATCCACGATCTCCTGATTGTCCTCGAAGAAACGAGCCAGGGAGTCGATCTCACCTGTCAGGATCACTACGTAATCATTTACATCCTCTGCGGAGTTCTTGATAACCTCAACCAGCTTCTCCGGCTGCACCAGTCCGGCATTCTCGATGATAAGACATCCGCCCTTCAGACCTTCCAGCTTCTCCAGACCGATCTTGTTCAGCTGCTTAGCACGGATCTTTGCGATCTTATCGGACTTAACCAGCTCCATTGCATAGAAGCTTCGGGCGAAATCCTCACCGACTCTTACGGTACCGAATCCGTTCCGTCCCAGGATAACGATGTTCTTCGACATATCCGGGTGACGCAGGATGGAATTCACGGAAAGGATCACATCATCGGATGTGGACGCGATCTTGCTGTATTTCTTCAGATAGGTGGCTCTGGTGGGAAGTGCACCAAGCGGTACCTCTTCACCGGTTACAGGATCCGTCACGCGGCGGACACCCATACCTGCCTGAGCTTCCATCTCTCTTCTTGCAGCTCTCTGCTCAGCCTTCTTCTCTTCTGCCTCACGCTTTGCGGCACGCTCTGCACGACGCTTTGCCTCGGCTGCATATGCCTCCTGCTCTTTCCGCTCGGATTCGCGGACATATGCCTGCATATCCTCTTCGGCCGTCTTTTCAGACTTCTTATCAGCAGGCTTCTTCGGCTCCGGTTTCGGTTCTGCCTTCGGCTTTTGCTCTGCCTTGGGTTCCGGCTTCGGCTTTGCAGGCTTCTTCGGTTCTGCCTTCGGTTTCGGTTCCGGCTTCGGCTCCGGCTTCGGTTCCGGCTTCGGTTCCGGCTTCGGTTCTGCCTTCGGCTCAACCTTCGGTTCCGGCTTCGCGGTTACCTGCTCTTCCTCCTCCTTTTTTGAGAACATTTTGGAAAGCAATCGCTTGATCGCTTCATATGCATTCCTGAATGGTTTCATATACAACCCCCTCCAAACGAAAGTCTACGAGTATTATACTACATCTTTTTGTATTTTTCGACAAGGAAATTTCAGAAATCTTAATTTTTTTCGGCACAATCTACATATTGGGGTTGAGCCCTCCCTTAAACACCATATCGGCTATATTGAAGAGAAAAGTCAATGGTGGTATACTTAATATGTGTTTTTGTGCACATACGTGTCCGTCTATTTGGGCACAAACTTAGAGTTTGGGGTAAGGTTCGGTTTATGATCAACGGCAGGAAGATAATTGCATTATGCACCTCCAGGGTCTACGATCCGCAGATCTACGCCTTCATAAGAAGGTTTCATGATACACTGCGGAGGGAAGACTCTGCTCTTCTGATCTTCTCCATCAATTCGGATATCTATTGGGAGGAGGATCTGAACCCTGCCGAGACCTACGTCTTCGACATCATGCCCTACGAGGAGCTTGACAGCATCGTGATCATGGACGAGAAGATCAAGAGCCATGCGGTGACCAACCGTATCATTTCCAAAGCAAAAGCATCAAAGGTTCCGGTTGTTATCGTTGACGGAGATTACCCGGATACGACTCTGGTCAATTTCAATTACGAGGCCGGTTTCGAGGCCATTACACGGCATATCATAGAATACCACGGTGCGCGGCATCCCCACATGATGGCCGGGCTTCCGAACAACGCCTTCTCCGACCAGCGGATCGAGATCTTCAAGAAGGTGATTGCGGAAAACGGCATCCCCTTCGATGACAGTATGCTGAGCTACGGCGATTTCTGGGCAGACCCCACAAGAACCGCCATGAAGGAGATCCTAAAGCGTAAGGAGCTTCCGGACGCCATCATCTGCGCGAATGACATCATGGCCATCAACGTCTCAGACATGCTGACAAGGGCCGGTGTCAAGGTTCCCGACCAGGTACTGGTTTCCGGCTTTGACGGTTTCGACGAGGTCTTCTTCTCCACACCGAAGATCGCGACAGCCAGCTGCGATACCCTTCTTCTTGCAGAGGCTGCAGGAAAAGCCACACTGGAGCTTGCAAACCATGAAAATGTAGATAATATCTTTATCACTCCGGAGCTGATTCCCAATGAATCCTGCGGTTGTCCATCACACAACTGGAATGCCGTCAGTCTCATGGCCAGCTTCAACAATAATTTCTACCGTCATCAGGATGATACCCGCATCCTTTACAATATCGCCTCCAACATGGAGACCAGTAAGGATACATGGGAGATGGCCGCTGCCATCCATGACCACAAGACCAAGCACATGCTGACGGTGGTTGACCGGAATATCTTCAATATGCATGAAAACTATTTCATGACTGAGCATTCCGGCCGGCAGACACCGGATTTCCACATCATCAATGATGCGGACTATGCAGAGGAGCACCGGGTGGAACGGTTCCCCCTGCAGGCGAAGCTCTTCTACGACAATACCGTGAACGATAAGGAAAGTGTTCTTTCCGGCGGATTCCGGGACCGTATCATCGAATTGATGGATGAAGGCAATCCGCTTCTGTTCCATGCGCTGGATTATATGAACCGTCCCTTCGGCTTTAACTGCTATTTCTACCGGGATCTGGTCATCACGGATTACTCCAAGGCCTCCATCGTTACCAACGCCATCAGTATGGGGATCGGTGGATTTGTGAATCTGCAGTATCAGCGGCAGCTTCTTAAGAAGGTGGACGATATGTACAAGCATGATTCACTTACCGGCCTTTACAACCGCGTCGGTTTCCTGAATGCGTATGAAGAGGTTCACACCGATAAGGACCTCTACGGCAAACCGGTCACAGTGATCATGTCGGACCTGGACGGTCTCAAGTATATCAACGACACCTTCGGACACGCAGACGGCGATCTCTCCATCGCAGCCGTCGCCAACGCTCTGAAGAGTGCCTGTCCCGATTCGGCGATGTCCGCCCGGTTCGGCGGGGACGAGCTCTTCTCGGTGATCATCGGAGAATGTGATCCGGAACGGATCATACAGAAGATCAACGAAACTCTGGAGGAATACAATCATCAGTCTTCACTGCCGTATTCCATCACCACCAGCTGTGGTTTCCACACCTCGGTATTCGGTGAAGCCTATGATGTCATGAAGGCACTGAAATTCGCAGATGCCAGAATGTACATCGTGAAAAGTGAAAAACATAACAAGGCATAAAAGAGAGAATTTCTTTTTTATTCTCATTTTCCTGCTTCTTACTGTATCTTCTCTCCGTTAAGGGTTATGGAGGTCCGTCCGTAATCATCTCTGATATTTTCAGGCGGAGCCAGCGTTATCTTTCCGTCATCGGAGGTAAGGTCTATGGAAATATCCGCACTGCGCATTTCCACCTGCGTATCCGGATCCACACCGCCATATACATAGGCATCTCTTCCGATCACGTGACAGTTAAAGCCCGCGTCGGTCAGGGCAAATCTCGTTTTCCCGAAACGGCTTCCCACTGCAGTCAGTTCATCCGCGCGTATATCCACCTGGATAGCCAGATTGTACGCCTCCACATCGGCCAGTTCACCGCCCACGGTTCCGATGGCGGAAATGGTCTTCCCGCTGCCCGTGCACCGGATCAGAGACCGCCAGAGCCGGATATTCGCACTATTTTCCAGATTCCCGATATGGACACCTCTGTAGAAGGAATTTCCGAAGAAGAGGTCGCAGTCGTGGATCTCGATGGGCTGGTCGCCGTTAAGAGACCCGATCCCCACGCCCTCATCGCCACTGAGCCTGATCAGATACCTTCCCTTGCAGACATGGGTCTCACCGCCCAGACCGGAGCCGATACCGATGGTACTCTGCCCGTTGGAATCCACGGAGATATCTCCGTCCTGATAGAAATGCAGCACACCGTGTCCGCGGTCCTTCGCATTTCCGATGGCATAGCTGTCCGCACCGGAAATGAGGATACGCAGATTCCCGTCTCCTTCCACCGTCAGACCCGCACCCTCCGGAACGCGGATGCCGCCTCCCTTCAGAGTGTTCTCTCCTTCAATGCAGAGAGTGACATGAGCGCCTTCACTGATATCGATACAGGGTCTGTGTTTGATATTGGACAGACTCACATTTTCCAGAGTGATACGACCGTCATAGCCCTCCAGAATATCAATATGGATCTTCGTGTCCATATTCGGAGTCCCTGCTATGGAGATATCACGGAAGTTTGCATCCTTTATTCCCACCACGATAGTGGTCTTATTTTCCTTGATCAGATGATTCAGGGAAACACGGCTGGTGTAACCGGCGATAAAGGTCAGGTCGCTGGTACCGTCTTCCTTCTCCTGGTGGAATCTCCGGATCTCCATCTTCACGTCACCGTCCACCGAAGACAGGATCTCGGCCGACGGACGTGCCACATAGTAGCCCTGGATCAGATCCGCACCAAGCCGGATCACAGTCTGCAGCTCTTCCCTGGTCTCCACGCCCTCAGCCAGAGCCATGATATGATTTTCATGGCAGAAGTCTACGATCTCTCTCACAAAATGTTGCTTCTGCGTGCTGTCCTGGATCCCGGACAGAAGAGATCTGTCGATCTTCACGCAGTCCGGCATGTAACGCAGCAGGTTGCTGACATTCGAATAACCGGTGCCGTAATCGTCAACGGCCGTCCCGATCCCCATCTTCCGGTATTTCTCCTTCAGACGCTCGTATTCCTCATCCGGGATCTCCGCCTGCTCTGTAAGCTCCACCACCGCAGATCCCGAATTCTCCCGAAGCATGGCCTCGATCCGGATCTGATCATTCTCCTTCAGCTTACAGCCCGGGATACTGTTGATAAAGACCTTCTTTCCTTCGAATAACCCTCTTCGTTCTTCAAGTATTCCCAGAACATTGCAAAATGTCGCACACTCCACATCGGCAGTTCTTCCCAGCAGATCCGCATAGCGAAGAATGGCCAGCGGGGATATCTTCATCTCCGTGCCGGAACGCATCAAAGCCTCGTAGGAATAGATCTCTCCGTCCACTGCCGAAACGATGGGCTGGAAATGATAGGTAAGAAGATTCTCGTCCAGTATCCTGTTCACTTCCTGCATCTCCGCACGCTCCGCAGCGGAAAGTCCGGCCATGGCACTCATTACCGCACCCATTTCCATGGGACCCGCGTGACGGTGCGGGAATTTCGCCGCACGCTCTTTCTCAAACTGCTGGATCACGCAATTCCGTCGGAAGGACTCCAGTCCCCGCATCACAGCGTTCAGCCAGCGTCTTGTGACCGTATCATACTTGGACTTCTCAGTATCATAGCCAAGGATCGCATAACCGAAGGATCTTCCTTCAAAGAAGAGAGGCGTGATGATGGAGCAGAGATCCTTCCCGCTTTCTTCACTGGGGAAGAGCTGTTCCGTATCAAAGACCTGGTCCACGCCTACCCGGCATCGCTCCGGATCCTCCGAATCATAGGACAGGACATCGATCATCCATGCAGGATATCCCTCACGAAGGAAGGAATCCTTCATGATCTCCTCCGGGTTCTGCCAGCATGCATCCAGGCAGATATTCAACCGGCTGACGCCCCGCAGAAAGAAGATAGACTCATATACCGTGCGGAAGAATTCCTCCAACGAATTGGCACAGAGCAGATCCTCGGACAGATAATTATGCACGGAATCATACCCTTCCTCCGAGTCATCGGTCCTCCAGATCTCACGCTTCTTCGTGAGTGCACCTTCCTTCAGATGACACCCGCAGCTTTCTCCCAGATACAGATGGGCCTCCGGCTTCGGGTCAGGGATCTCCTCTCCGGCAAACAGCCGCCGTACCGCATCCACCGCAAATTCTCCGTAATATTCCGCCGGAACATAGGTAGAGGTAAGAGACTGAGGACTGCTCTGCCCCTCCTCCGACGTTCCGTATCCTGCAAGACGAATATCTCCCGGGATCGCCACGCCGTTCTTCCCAAGCTCTTCCGCCACACCGATGGCCATATTGTCATTTGCACAGACGATTGCTTCCGGCAGATGCTCACGGTCACGGAGAAGGATCTCTCCGCAGTTGGTTCCGCTGGTATACCAGAAATCACCATAGAAGACTCTCTTCTCATCCACCGGGAGACCATGGGCTTCCATGGCATCCCGATAAGCCTGAAGACGGCGTCTGGAATGCATATGATGCTTCCGTCCCGTAAGATACGCGATATCCTTCAGACCATGCTCCTCGATCATATGCGAGATCTCGGCATAGACCACATCATATCCGTCCGTCCAGAAGCTGTAGAAATACTCACTGTCCGTGTCCACACATACCACCGGCCCCTCAAACTCCTGATGAAGGCGTTCCTCCAGCTGTTTCTCAACCCCCGGGGTCTGGATCAGATCCGAAAAAATGATCAGCGCATCAAAATCATCCAGCGGAATCAACTTGTAGATATTTGACTCCCCCAGCTCACGTTCCCTGCTGTTCTGATATTTGATATACATGGAAAATGCAACAACACTGTATCCCAGAGCGGATGCCTTTCGCATCACGCCCCGGATCAGCTGCTGCTGATACGGCTCATCGGCCTGAGCTAGTATTAATGCGATCTTCTTGTCGGTCATTCTGCTCACTCCCGGTTATCGACAGACCCTCAGTGTCTTGGGCCTCCCGTAGTCTCATACACTTCCCATTCAAGGCCCTTCTTCTTCGATTCTGCCTTGGTTTCTTCATAGGGCATGGGCTTACCGAAATAATACCCCT
>CADBRW010000267.1 GCA_902797155.1 uncultured Lachnospiraceae bacterium | reverse complement strand
ATCGGAAGCTGCGTCAGGTGGAGTACCGGACCCAGGCGGCGGATCACCCGATCCTCTGGTCCGGGGATGAGGCCAGCTACTACCTGACATTCTATATCTTCCAGGTGCTGGAGGAACGGTAAATGTGCCAAAGCGGAATGTATACTGACAGGATAATAATGATATAATAACAGAGTGACAAAAGGCATTGGAGGGCGTGCGAAATATGAAAACGTTTGTAAAAATGAAACGGTATGTAAAGCATTTGGGTGTTGCTGCGGCTTTATTTGTCGGGATATTATTCCCGGCGGCTGCGTATGCGGAGCCTGTAACGGAGGATGACTATGAGACGAAGACGGTGGATGCTTACCTCTTCGACAAGGATCATAAGACAAGCATAGAGCTGGTCTTCAAGAAGGAGCTTCCGGAGGTTGCCTACATCGATGTAACGGATTTTCTGAACCGGTTCAATAAGAAACCGCTGACGGAGCAGCTTCAGGCAGACGGAAAGATCCTTGTCTCGAATTCCGGATCCACCATGACTGTGGATACGGAGAAGGACCAACTCAGCTTTTCGAATTTCTCAGGCTTTCTCTGGGATGATATTGATCAGGGAGAAAGTATGGATCCTCCTTATATGAAGCAACAGGAAGATCCTGAAGCAACCGAAGTTAAGGCACTCAACCTCAATCTGGGGGCCTATGGGATCGATGTTCTGAATATCGATGGGAAGGCATATATCCCGGTGCCCACGCTTTCGGATATGCTTGCGCCGGTCTATAACGGTGCACAGTATCTGGATGGTAAGCTGTACTTTGTCCATACCTCAGATCTTATGGGGCCGGGCCTTTACTACGACAACAAAGGTGTTTTTAACCGGACGGAAAGAAGTGAGGCGGAAGCGGAGTATACTTACAAAGAGCTTTGCTTTATGATGGATCATTTCTTCGGACAGCCTGCAAAATCGCCGCTTTCCAAGACCATTGCGGAAAAGGGCCTGGACGCGGCTTTGGATGGGGATGAAACCTTAAGGACCGCAAAGAAGTATCTTAAGTCCACCAGTAATGCCGAATATATGACGGGCCTTATATATCTGCATGTAGCCATGCATGACGGAGGACATACAAATCTAAGTGCCGATTTCATAAGATATGCCGGTGAGAATATGGACACCCCTTTGGCAGCGGAATTTAGGAAGCTGCTGAAGGATCCGGCCTATAAGGGTGCTGCAACGATGTATCAGATTCTGGCCGGCGTTGAGGGGGTAACAGAAGAGGAGAAGGAGGCGCTTTTCAAGGAGAGGCTCGCAAGCTTCGATGTCGACCTTACAACTGTGAAGACATGGTATAAAGACGGGACCGGGGAATCCGAGGATGATAATAATTTCATTGCATCCTTATATGATGCAGGGGATATGATGATCTTTACCTTTGATTCCTTTGATCATCCGGTTGTTTATGCATTTAAGGAGGCTGTAGATTATGCAGCGAAACACGGAAAAAAGAATTTTGTCCTGGATCTGACCACAAATGGCGGGGGCTATACGTCGGTTTACGGATACATGATTACCCTGATGAAGAACAAAGAACGGAAATCCAACATGTTTTCGGAATTCATGTATTACACAGCCCTCGATGTGACAGCGGAGTCAACAGCGGTATTTGATCTGAATCTGGATGGAGTATTTGACAAAAAGGATCTGGCAGTCAGCTATGATCTGAATTTTGCCGTTCTTGAGTCCAAGGTCGCTTACTCCAGTGGAAATCTGCTCCCGGTACTTGCCAAGGAATACGGGATCGCGGTCCTTGGAGAGACCAGTGGCGGCGGAGAGTGTAATCTGGCTCCGTTCTTCTATTCCAATGGTCTTTGGGGTACGATTTCGGGACCGGTCAAGTGTGTCCTTCCCAGCGGGACCATTGTGGATTATGGTGCAGAACCGGATTATTCACTGGTACAGCTGGATGGGGAGGGCAATGCAGATTACAGTAAAATGTATGACGCACAGCTTATTGACCGCCTGATCCACGAGTTTTACGGAGATTATACGAATGAGTGGGTAGACGGTGTTTGGTATGACAAAAATCATAAGGCATCCTATGCAGGTATCGGAATGTGGAAGAAGCTTTCTGACGGCTGTTGGATCTATAAGGACAGCCTGGGCTGGTATCCGAAGAATAAGTGGCAGAAGATCGACGGCAAGTGGTACTACTTTGACGGGAAAGGCCATATGCTGAAGAATGCCTATCAGAAGGATGCCTCCGGCAAGCTCTGGTATCTGGGAAAGAGCGGGGCCTGGGATGGAAAAGCAGCGGTGAAGGGCTGGAAGAAGGATAGCAAGGGCTGGTGGTTCGGTCTGTACGGAAAGGGTTATCTGAAGAATACATGGAAGATGATCAACGGAAACTGGTACTATTTTAATGCGAAGGGCTATGCCGTCCAAAATGCATTTGTTAAGGGCTGGTGGTGCAATAAGAACGGTGTCCAAAGCGACCCTGTGAAATACAGCTGGCACAAGACCTCCAAGGGCTGGTGGTATGGTGCAGACAAGGGATGGTATGCAAGGAATGCAGCCTATGTCATCGACGGTAAGTCATATACCTTTGATAAGAAGGGATATATGAAGTAAACCGATTCCAAGAGAATAAAGTTTTATTTTCCTTGAAGT
>CADBRW010000266.1 GCA_902797155.1 uncultured Lachnospiraceae bacterium | reverse complement strand
CGCCGTATACATGTGCTTCACCAGAACTGTGCCTGGAAGCAAGCTTCCGCACAGTCTGGTTTGCACATGTGCATGGCTTAGTTCGGAATCACAAGTTCCTCATATGCGATCTCAACGGACTCGATTGCAACACCGGAGTTGCCGGCATCCAGGTCGGGTGCGTTGTACTTGCAAACCCATGCATTTGTCAGGGTCCAGGTTCTGGTTCCTGTCGGTGTGGTTACCGTCTGTGTCGGAGCACCCGGGTTGATGTCGATCAGCTCGATGGTTACATCGTATCTCGGCATCTGGCCTCTGGTCTCACTTACACACTCCTGTACCCATGTCTTGAACGGGCTGTCGATGATGTAGCCCATCTTCAGTGTTACATTTCCGTGCTTAACAAGTCCCGGAATCTTAACAGGTGCAAGGGATCCTGAGTTGCCCTGTCTGAAGTCGATGACATCCACCGACCCTTCTACACCGGTCACCTCTGAGAACGCGGCAGTTCCTGCGATCTCGGATACAGTGACCAGAAAGTTCATCTTTGTCAACGGATAGTAGGATCCTTTTCCGTTATCATACGTATTAGCTGCCATAATCTATTATCTTCCTTTCTTTAATCTGTTCCATGATCTCAGCCTTCTCCGCCTGATGCTTCGGATGTGAACTGCGTTACGCGGAAGATCACAAACTCAGCAGGTCTGGACGGAGCAATGCCTACGTTACAAATAAGTCTGCCATTCATGATATCGTCCCTGGACATCGTCTGGGTTCCGATCTCAACGAAATAGCTGGAAGCCGGTGAATCACCTGCCAGCATGCCATTTCTCCACAGGCCATCAAGGAAGCCGGATACAGACAGCTGTACTCTCTGCCAGAGTGTAGCATCGTTCGGTTCGAATACAACCCAATTGGTATTTGCCTTGATACTCTCTTCCACATAGATGAAGAGTCTGCGTACGTTGACATACTTGAAGGTTGCGTTGGTGGAAGCAGTGCGTGCACCCCAGATACGGATTCCCTGTCCGGGAAGTGCGCGGATCAGATTGATGCCTTCCGGATTCAGAAGGTCCTGCTCCTCCTTAGTGTAATTGGTCTTAAGGCCTGAGCAGAAGACTGTCTCATTTGCCGGAGCCTTATGAACACCTCTTGTCTGATCGGTTCTTGCGTAAACACCCATAACCGCTCCTGACGGAGGTACGAAATCGGCCTTGTTGGATGCCGGATCAAATACCTCGATCCACGGATGATACATAGCTGCATAGGTGGAATCGATCATGCTTCTGTAGTTAATCAGATCTGCCGGCTTGTAATAATCCTTCGGCATATCGATAACTGCAAAGCGGTTCTTCTGATTCTCACAGTGACCAACCAGTGATACAACTACCTCAGGAATGGTAACACCGGGAATCGCGAGCATGCTGACATTGTTGTTCTCAACAAATGCCTGCAGACCTGTACGCTTGCCGGGGCCATTGTCCTCACCGATGAAGGTGCCTGCATTTACCTTGGATACGGTACCGTCGGTTCCCCCCTCAAGGAAGAATGCGCCGCTGGTCTCACCGTCACCGAGGATCGCCTCTACCGGATCTCCTGCTTCCTCAAGCGGTGTGATCTCAACATCAACGATCTCACTTGTGGAAAGCTTGGCACCGATATACTGCGGAGATGCTGCATTAAATGTAATGTCCATATAACGCTCTGCATCATCTGCATAACGAACGCTCATATCAAAGGTTACTACATAGAGCACGGACTTCGGAATGATGTTCTTGTCAACCGCCTTGTCCGGAAGATCATCCTCAAAGGTGATCATGTTGTCCATGATGGTCTTGATCCGTGTGTAGGTTCCCTCGAACTCGATGATGTCACCTTCACGAAGGCCGTCTACGGTCTTGGCCTTGTAGCCGGTATCGGTCTGATCAACCAGCTGGATCTTGTGACGCTTTACGGAATTCAGTGTGATCTGAATCTTGTTGCCCCATGCGCCCGGATTCTTAGCCTTTACGGTAAGCGGACCATACTCTACGGAAGCAATCTCAGCATCCTTCGGAGCAACTCTCATAACGAAGCATCTGTTTCCGCCGTTAGCGAAGAACTGCTCTACGCTGTTGGCAAGGAATCTGTACTCGCCATAATTGAACTCGTTCAGGTATCCACCGAAATTCTGCTTAAAGCTCTTAAAACTCTGAACAAATACCGGAGCTCCGCTTACGGGGCCCTTCTCAGCAAGGCCGACAAAGCCGGCTGTACTTGTTCCAACACCTTCTATTCCTCTCGGGGAATTATCGTATTCTTCTACATATACCCCAGGTGATAAATATTCTGCCATTTTTTCTTTTCCTTTCTTTCAGTAATATCAAGAAGAATCAGTTCGCATTCGTCTTCGTCTGTCCCGGAAGTGTAACAGTGATCTGGCCGGCATACGCGCAGACCATCTTGCAGTCCTGCGTAAGACACGGTTTTCCGTCGATCAGTATCTTCGAGGCGGTTGGTATCCAGGTACCTGCCGGAGCCGGAACACAGGGCTGGGGTGTAAGCACTCCCAAAGCCGCTGCCGTGGCCGAGGCTACCGTAGGATTCGCCAGCGATGTACACATCCCGAAGGGTCCCACATTTGTCGTCGGTGCACAGTCCTGAATGGTCGCTGCCGGTTGTCCGTCCGTCAGTACCTTACTCTGTGACGTCACCTTGATTGGTGCAGGTGTCGTGCCGTTCGTACACACGAGATTCCCTCCCATTGCCACCAATAAACTCACTGTAATACCTCCTGATCTTTAAGATCAACTACCTGAAATCTCACTTCATCTCCGACCTCATAACGGACCAGATATCTGGTATCCTCGCCGTCGTCACACACTCTGAGGAGGTATTCCCCGTCATCATGTACGATTCCGTAAACGATCCGCGCGATCGGAAGATTCGGAGCGAAAGCCCCTTCAAGCGGACGTTTCAGTCTGACAGACTGCGGCGTGATCATCTTCTCTACTTCGATTCTTTCATAGCTTTTTTTGTCAGCTGACAGCAAACCATAGATACTTTCATCCAGCTGCATCCTTCCGCCTGAGGGCTGAAACAGCGAAATGTCACCAGTCCTTTTGTTCATGTCTGTGGTAAGACACAGTGTCTTGTTCAAGTTTACTGCCTCGATCTTTTTAAGAAAAGGAAGAGTCCCTGAGAAACTGAGCGTGTTTCTCCCTCTCGGCGTATTCTCCGATGGCATCAGGAACACGTTGCAGGTCGGTAATCCATCGTCTAACTCTTCATAACGAACGCGGACCTCGTATCTCTCGTAACCATATACTTCAACACGCATAAGAAAATCTTCCCTGCCGGTATTGACGAATACATAGATCCCTGCGCCTCTGGACTCCGGTCTGATGGGCACACCGTCTCTCGTAAATAATACGTTTCTCTCATCTACTGTCGCTCCTGTTGTCGTGTCATAAAGCATGACTAAAAGATCCAGTTTGGCACGGATAACAGAAGCTGCCATTTCGATTCCTCCTTTCCCCTGCATGAGCGTAACCCCCATGCGATCCAAATCTGGAGACAACACCTTTGTTCATTACCTTGTACTGTCGTCTCCTGCTACATACAGCCCGATGCTTGCATCCACAACGCGCGGTGTGTCGATGATTTCCGCACTGGACAGGTATACGGGTGCCGCCTTATAGAACAGGCTGATCTGATATGGCTTATTGATCGCCTGCCACACCCTAACCTTTTCCTCCAAACTTATCTTCGCCTGAGACAGTACGATCGGAGGTTCCTGTGTAGTAAGCCAGGACTGTAACTCATCGGGACGCACGGAATTGTTGTCATTGATGATCTGTGCGATCTTACCGATGATTTTCTGTGTATCCGGTGCCTTAAGGCCCATCTGGCCGGAACCGTTTACAAAGACCATATAGTATAAAGCAAATGGTCTGGGCGGCTTGGTTAACTGTGCTCTTCCCTGCTCGATCATCCGCGGCTGGATCACCTGAACGTCCTCCACGATATCGTAAAGGTATACGCCTACCAGATAATCCACATCCTGCGAAAGCGGGGAGGATACATCTATATTATTCGGTGAAGGGATGGGCTCCGGGCACATTTTCTCCCGAAGCTTCTTCACAATATACTGGCTAACATCTGAAATGATGGGATAATCTGCCATATCTTACTCCTCCAGATTACTGAGTACCTCTTCTGCCTTACCTTCCATGGTTTCCGTGAGACAGATCGCATACGACGAATTCGGAATATACTCCGAATGGCATCCGAGAAGGTCAGTTGCGTCATCCTCGGAAACATATACATCTCCTGACATGACCGCAGCGTAACTGAGCTTCTCTGTTTTACCGTTACGTTCTACCTCTGCGGAACCGCTTCGGAAGATCATAGCCTTTGCTCCCAGTGTCATGGTGGCCGTCCGCTTGGAAATGTCGTAATAATATCTGTAAGAGGTGCAGAGTCCGATGGTTCTCAGATTGATATACTCCGGATTCTTGTCCTTATACTGATTGTAAATATACTTGCTGTTCTTCGACCGCATACGGTCCGCCAGCGATGCGGCGAGACTCTTTGCAGCCGAATTGCCGTCTTTTGCAAACCTGGATACGGCTGCTGCAGCAGTGGCCATCTCCTCCGGGCTCATTTTATCAATTGATTTTCCGAAAGAACTACGAAGCGCACTCTTAATATCTTCTTCGTTCATCTTAAGAGATGCTGCGGAGGGACCGCTTCCCGAACCGGAACCACTTCCCGAACCCGAGCCGCTTCCCGAGCCCGAGCCACTTCCCGAGCCCGAGCCACTTCCCGAGCCCGATCCGCTTCCTGAACCCGAGCCGCTTCCCGAGCCCGATCCGCTTCCTGAGCCGGAACCACTTCCCGAGCCCGATCCGCTTCCCGGTCTCATGGATGCACCGGAATTGTTTCCTGCCTCATCCAGCTTCTTGTCCAGTTCATTTAACTCATCTGTTGCATTCATGTTACTGAGAGCAGCAACCGATGCGGTCACATCAGCCTTGGGGTCTGTTTCCAGAGCAGCCAGGGCATCCTCCAAAATCTTTTTCGCAATGGCGTCATCCGTTGCATTCCCGTTTCGGAAGGAGGAACCGGACTTGTTCCCCTTCTCGTCCAGCTTTTCATAAAGCGTGTCGAGAGCCGCCTCGGCATTCGCCTTGCTCTGTGCGCCCTTATCCTTCATGGCATTCAGAGCCGCGATCGAATTCGTTACATCCGCATTGGCATCGGCATTCAGCTTACTCAATGCATCATTTAGTATTTTATCCGCCAGCTCCTTACTGGAGACTGAGGAGGACCGGAATTCATCTCCGGATCTGTTGCCTGAATGGTCCAGCTTATCTGTCAGCTTCTTCAGAGCCTCATCCTCTCCCATGGCCTTCAGGATTGCCACCGAATCGGAGACATCCGCATTCGAATTCGCAGATACCTTGGCGATGGCATCATCTGCTTCCTGCTCGGCCAGCTTACTCATATTCGTCGCATCATCCAGGAACTCAGATCCCGACTTATTGTTCAGGCTGTCCAGCTTGGAACTCAGCTTATCCAATGCATCCTTGGCGGCCTTTCCGTCCTGCCGGTCACCATTCACCATCTCATTCAGTGCGGCAACCTCAGTCGTCACATCCGCCTTCGGATTTCTGTCCAGCTTCTCGTTAGCGTCATTCAGGATCTTGTTCGCCAGTTCCTTTGTGGAGATATTTCCGCTTCGGTACTCACTTCCCGAATTGTTTCCTGCCGCATCCATCTTCTCCAGCAGCTGTTCAAGAGCTTCCTTATCTCCCATAGCCTGAAGGATGGCCACGGTTCCGGAGACGTCGGCATTGGGATCGGACTCCAGCCTTGCCAGAGCATCATCCAGTGCCTGATCTGCCAGTTTCCCGACAGAATCCTCTGCCGTGCGGAACTCATCGGCAGATTTGTTTCCAAGCTCATCCAGCTTGTCATAAAGCTCGTTCAGCGCATCCTTGTCTCCAAGTCCCTTCAGCAGAGCCACCGTACCTGAAACGTCTGCATTCGGGTCATTCTCCAGCTGCTTCAGCGCATCCTCCAGGGACTGATCTGCAAGCTCACTCAGGTTTTCCGTTCCCGGACGATACTCCGCACCGGAACTGTTTCCTAATTCATCCAGCTTCTCATACAGAGTGTTCAGCGCATCCGTGGCACCCATACCGCTCAGTGCTGCGATGGCATCTGTTACATCCGCATCCGGATTCTGCGCCAGCTGATCCAGCGCCTCCTGCAGGATCTTCTCGGCACGGGCATCATCCGCAGTCTTTCCGTTACGGTACTCCGCACCGGAATTATTTCCTGCCGCATCCAGCCTCTCATAGAGAGTCTCCAATGCATCGTAGGCCTCAAGCCCGTTCAACGCCGCAACAGCGCTGGTCACGTCTGCATGCTGATCCTTGGAAAGCTCTTCAAGTGCTTCATTCAGTATACTGTTGATCAAGTCAGAATCCGCACTCTTTCCTAGCTTTGCCGCTTCTTCGGCGATATCTCTGTCAAGCGCGTCGATCTTCTGATCATACATCTTGGCAGTAGACAGATCATTATTATCAAGAGCCTGATCCCTCTTCGTCTGGAGCTCAGCCTTCTGGTCATACATTTTGTCCAGATTCGACTTCAGGCTTTCGTCCGAGTTGCGGATCTCCTGTGCTTCACCGCTGAGCCAGCTCAGATGGCTGTCAATGGATCCGTTTGCCCTTGACCTGAAATCATCATTCGGTACTGTCCCATAGAGATCTGTGGTCCAGGAAATGCACCCCTTTACATACAACAGTGCATCAGCGGAACTGACTCTGTTCTTGTAGGCATCGATCAGGAACTCCAGCTCCGTTCTCTTCCCTTCAACTTCATCCTGCTGCGTATTCAGCTCATTCTCTGCATTTGCGGCAGAGGCACCTCTGGCGATCTGCTCCGAGTAAGCCGCGGAAATACCTTCGGATACTGCCGACTCATACTGGGACTCAGCCAGATTGAGCAGCGACCGGTCCAGAAGATAGACCTCACTGTCGGAATGCTTTATGATATCCTGACTGATGTTCTTGACATCCCGAAGGTAAGTGATGGAATTCGTATCCTGCGATGCACTGACCTCATCGATCACCTGCTTTGAAAATGTATATTCTGCATGTCCGATCACCGTATCTGTGTCCGACAGGGCCTTGGCCTCATGGTTATAATATGATTCCTGGCAGTTCTCCATACTGTCGCCGATGGCCGAGAGAAGATTGCTGTCAGCCTGGAAGGAAGCTTCCTCGTCATCCTTCTTATGCTTGATCTTCTTCGCATCCACCTGCATCGGAGACTGCTTCAGCGTTCTTATATAACTCGGATCCGAGAAGTAGTCCGTATCCCCCGTGGTAAAGGGATTGTTATACTGTCCTGAGGTCGTATAGTACTTTCCGGAAGACAGATCATACAGGACACTCAACGCATTTTCATCCAGCATGGCCAGCTTGTTCATGACTATACTTCGTCTGGAAGCATCCACGCTTTCCATCAGCGAATAAATGATCTCCGCCTCTTCTGTCTTATCCTCTCTCTTGTACTTCTTGTATGCCTGATACAGGCGCTCCAGATCCGCATCGAGACCGTCCGTCTCCGAATCCCGAAGATCCATGGAGAAGAATGCAGTCAGGATCGTATAGGTATAGACATCCACACGCTTGTTGCCGGTGGTGTCGGAATTCTTATCCTGCAGGTACTCCGACTGCGTTATGGTATCCTGCGCCCTGGAATTGCTGTACTGAGTCCAAAGGGGCTCCAGCTCATCCATCTTGGAGAGATTGTAGGGATCCGGAATGTCAAAGGGATTGACCTCCCTTCCTTCCAGCACATCGATCAGCACACCGTCGGCGCCCATAAAATACCGCACGTACAGATCCGCAAGATCCGACTCCGAAACGGCATAGGCATTGTTCATGATGTCGGTCAGAGACTCTGCATCCGTCACGTCATACCACAACCCGTTTCCAACCTCAGACTTATAGAAAATGTTCATCTGGTCGGCCTCACTGGCGGAATCCTGTGCCTTCTCATATATCTCATCCGTAAGCGCATTGATGTTTATGAGATAGGTTCCGATGAAAAGTGTGCCTTCATCGATGGTGTTTTGGGCAGCATAAGAAGAAAACTTAACGACATCATTCTCGTTCAGGAGCGCCAATGCCCTGTCACCGGCAAAGGAAAAACTCATGACGAAAATAAGCGCCAGCACCAGGATATACCCTATGAACTTTTTCGTTCTTCTTTTTCTCATTCGCTTACCTTTTTCTTAAGCTGGCTGTTACCTACATCCATATATCCTGTATACAGGAGACTTCCGGAGCTGTCATAGAATTCTATGGTCAGCTGCTCCAGATCCGATGACACCAGTCCCAGATGCCTGAAGTCCTTTTCGATATCGATCTTCTCAGAACCTCCCAGCGTGGTTCCTTCATTGGTGAGGATTCTGTAATACCTGATCCCTTCAGACTCCAGAGGAGAAAAGGTGATGGTCATAAGCCCCGTAACCTCATTGATCGAAGTGTTGAAGGATCCGATAACACCGGTTTCATCCTTTTTGATCGTCATGGCCGTCACGATGTTCAGCACACCGCTTTCTTCACTGGAATCGATCACACAGTCATCAATGAATTCGTCTCCGTTATAGAGACGTATCCTTACCGACTCCACATTGTCCTTTGTCAGTGTCAGGTGTCGGATGGTTTCATCAACCGGCGTCCTGTCTCCGATCTGCTGATCATCACACCAAAGCTCAAAATGTGTTACCTCGATCGGAAAGTCCTCCGGGAAATACAGCGACAGCTCAAAGAGCTCTCTCTGAATGATGGGTGTGAGATAGTACTTTGCCTCACCTTCCTCCTTCTCCACGTAGCTTTCACCCGGCTGAGCCACCGAAAGCTCCGCGTCGGTCCCCGAAAGCAGTGCCGAAACTCCGCCGCAGGTCAGACGGTCGAAGGAGTAGAGGGTCTGGGTATACAGCTTCATGGCATCCAGCATGGAATTCTGAAGCTCCTCGTATTCGGAGACCGCATCCTCATACTCTTCAAGTGTGAGGTATCCCATACGGTTCTGCACTTCGTATTCCTTGATCCTTGCCGCCTCTTCTTCCACATCCTTCAGGTACTTCTGGTAAGAATTACGGACATTGATGTAGTTGTTGAATGTATCCTCCACACTCTGGTCCAGCTCATCCCTGGCCGCGATCTCATCCTTTCTTGCCGATACGTAATCCAGGGCATTCTGATACAGAACATAGGGGTCATCCTCGATATAACGTGTACCGTCCAGAGAACCCTTCATCCAGATCCTCGGAATCTTGATGAAGAGGCAGATCCTCTTCTTGCCCTTCCAGTAACTGTCAATCTTGTCAAGGAACTTCTTGTAGGCATTCTTAAAGGCGCGGGAACTGATGCTTCGTCCGCCCATTGCATCATTCACATATCGGGAGATCATTCCGATATCCTTCCGATACTTGGACTTCATGAGACTGTAATTGGTACTCAGTTCCATCTTTGCGCAGTACGAAGTGATACAGGCTTCGTAGTAGGTGGCATCCCGGTCCTCTGTATATTCAATCAGTTTATTCAGCATGGAACGCTCGATGGTCGCCTCAACGTAAGGTGTTTCGAAGGTATATCCCGTAGTAACATCCAGTCCGATCATCTTCGAAAGCTTCTTCAGATCCGCCTCCAGTGCCCTTTTGTCTGAGGCAAGTGTCTGCAGCAGGTTCTCTGCCTTCTTCTCCTGACGGTCCACATCGCTCTGGGTAGCATCTCCCACCTTCAGCTTCTCTTTGTTATGCTCGATCCCTTCAATCAGGGTGTCATACTTAGACTGATTGTATTCGATGTTCTTCTGAAGAGTTACGATCTCTACATAAAGATTGTTCACGCTCTCCGTTATCTGATACTCCACATCCTTTACATTTCGCTGTGCTATCAGGATCTCACCGGCCAGCTGCACCGGCTTATACTGGAATTCCGATGCCTGGGCCAGATCCGGCTTCGTCGGGAATTTCAACTTGAGCAGAGGACTCCACCGGAAGGTGGACATATTCTTCTTGCGGAGCTTCAGGGACTTAATGGCACTTTCCCTTGAGGCCTTCTTGGAATCCACCTTCATCTCGGCGGTTTCATACTTTGCACTGTTCCGAATAGCCAGTCTCGTCGCCGTGGAAAGTGTCAGGGTCTTGGTTGCGGCATGGGTCACCATAGGAGGGTATGCTGCAAGCGCACTAACCAATACTGCCACACAAATGGCAATACTGAGCAGTCGTTTCTTCCATTTCCTTCCTGTTCTCATGGCTCCCTCCGAACGGAAACATCCTCCCGGTTACTCTTCTCCGCCCTCCTGAATCTCATAGAAGGCGATACTGCTTCCCGGTTCGTTACATACAAAGGAGTACATCAGCCCCCCTCTTCTGAAGGTGTAAATATAAACCGTATACTCCTGATCGATACTGTTCACCCTGATATCATCGGTGTAGACCGACGTGGTATCCATCTTCACCTTGCCTTTCAGAGCGCTGGTTCTGTCATTCAGTAAATTGATGGCGATCGCCTCCGGCAGAATAACGGAGGAATACCCCTCGTACACCGGCTCTCCAAGGATCTGCCTTATGGCCTCGATGCCCCGCGCCTCGGTTCTTCCCGAACGGAACACGTTGGAAAGGACCATAATATTTACAGCTTTTGTATCATCATCCGTCGCTGACCCGTCACTCTGTGCCAGATACAGGGCATTGATGTCCTCCAGGACGATCACCACATCGGAGCCCATCTCCTCGCCTTCTTCATACATAACCTGAGAGCCGTGATATTTTGCCCGGATCTCATTTGGAGTTTTCCCCAGCAGTTCTCCGTAAATGATCTCGTCCGAGGCGAAGCTTCCCTCATAGACGGGATTTCCGCCGGCATCGAAGAGCTTTCCCTCTCCTTCCTTCATGCCTTCGGAGAATTCGCCTTCGTACTCACGGGTCCCGTTCTCACGGTACAGGATCCCCTGACCGTCATAGAGATTCGAGTGGAAGTTTCCCTTGTAGTGGATGGTTCCGCTTTCGTAATTCTGGGTTCCTTCTCCCTCGTACATGTTCTTTTCGAACTGTCCGGAATAAAGAACGACTCCCGTCTTGGAGAAAAGCTTGCCTTCTCCTGTGGCATATCCCTTGCTCACATCCCCTTCATAGGCTACATATCCGGATTTTGCCTTAATCCTCACCTTATCCTTCGCCATGCGGAGCATGATGGAATTATAGGAGTAGGTAGGGATGCCGGACGAGCTGCTTTTGAACAGACTGCCGGTGGACAGGATATACCAGAGACTGATGACCCCGACAACAATGACCAGAAGGTATGCCAGTCTCTTGCTGATCATCCAACGGAATACCGTATAGTAATCATCCTTGTTCTTCGGCTTTATACTGAAAAGCCTTACGAAGAAGTCCCGGATCCTGCCGATGATCCTGGTCCTGACGAAATCCCAGCTGAGCCACATACGAAGCTTCGACACGAGGGATGATAACTTTGATTTAATTGACTGAATTAAAACACTGAATAAATTATTCCCCATACCGTCGAACTTCCCGCATTATCTGTCGATCTGAATATACCCGGACTGTGACAGGTCCGCTTCTCCATTCATATATCTCTCACATTCAAATATGTACCACTTAACAATACCGTCCTCCGGACAATCCCTCAGGATCTCCATAAACTGATTTCTCGCAAGGTAGAAGTCTTTGGAATAGAACAGCTCCAGTGTGGATTCAAACTTCTCGCGGTTGATCAGCATCAGCTGACGGTTCTTGGCAGTATAGGCATCCAGTACTTCATAGAAACGTACCGCCCTGCCACTCTCCCTGAACCAGATGGTTCCCACATAACGATGCTCACCCACATCATCAGTCAGAACAATGCTTTCGGTTACCACAACCGGTACCCCCAGCTTTCGGAACCAGGATGCATACATATCCATCTCCTTGGAGATCGCCGAATCGATATAGGTAAGACTCTGCGTCGTTGAGCCTGCCACCCCATAGGTCAGCCGGTCCTTGTACATCAGTATGGACATACTGTTGTTTTGAACTTTCATCAGTTTCCCGACATGAAGGGCCTGAACGATCTGTGATACCGTATCCCCTGCTTCCTTCAGCAGAAGGAACCGGATATTGGTGAGGGACGGATCCCGGGATACCAGAAATCCCTCATTCTTCTTCGCATGCTTCTCGATATTCTCAAGAATATGGGACAGGCTCTGAACCTTCTTCTCGAAAGCCTCATCCTCATCTATGGAAAGAAGCACCACGGAACCGGATACAGTCACCACATCCCCGTTTTTAACATCCAGGATGGAATCCATACCCATGATCTCCTCGATCCCCTTGGGAGCGAATCGGTAATACGCTTCGAAGATCATGTATTTGTCGTAATTGATCTGCTCGATCCTCTTGGATATCTCGCCATAGCTCTGCCAGAGTGCCCGCATATCCCGGGAGACCTCAGCCGGAGAATCCTCCTTCGGTTTGCCGAGAGCCAGCCCCTTCAGTGCGTAGGAGAACCGTTTCAGATCCGAATGCTGCAGATACAGGACGATGAACAGAAGGATACTTCCGATGATGAAAACCACTATAAAGAGTATGGCAAGTCCCACGACGGAAGCTCTGTAGCTTTCCGCACTCTTTTTATCCTTCACTACGGCGATCAGGGACAGGTCATCTGCCGGGTTGTCACTCACATAGCCAACCGCGATCAGCTTATCCCCGTCGATCACCAGATCGACAGATGACACCTCCGGATCGGCCCTAAGATCTTCGAGCAGAGAAGAGATCTCTCCGCCGTAGAGATAAGATGCGTGAACCGCATTCCGTCCTCTGGCATCCGCCAGTATGACGCCCGTACTTGTCCGCATGACAAAGACATCATAAAATACTTCATCAGTGTCGTTTTTATCCACAACATCGGTCAGACTCTCCAGCAGCCGATAATATTTCGTGCTGTCATAGAAGCTGTCGTCATCATAATCCACATCGCTGTAATACTTCAGGTCTTCCTGCATGACCATTACCGCAAAACGCAGGTTATTCTTCACCACATTTTTCACAAACTGCCTCTCGATAAAGAGGAAGGCAACCAAAAGGATAAGGAAGAATACCACCTCTGATGCCGAGTAGAGATACACGATCCTGTCCCTGTCTTTTGAGAACTTCAGTGTCAGGATCACAAGAACCAGCCAGATGGCGACGACTCCGAACACCTTGATGATAAGCGGTGCATTCAGGCGGAGCTTCTGTCCGAATGTGAAACGGATCGAATCCACAGCCGCCTTCACACGCGCATCCGGTGCAAAGTTCCCTTCCGGAGCATCCCCGTCCAGGAGCGTATACAGTTCATAATCCGCGTAGTAGGCTTCAACATAGAACCTCTGGGAGGTCCTTTCTCTGTGCAGAACCGCATCGGGAACCGCATAATCATCCCGGGTGATCTCGTCATCCGATCCGTTTGCCTTGGAGTCGACCTTCTTATCATCCATTTCTTCAATGCCATACATCGACTGTGCCGGAATGGAATCCACGGAAACGCCATCGCCCTTCTCATCGATCCGGGTGATATAAATGCAATCCTGATCAGCCGTGATGGAGCTGATTCTCCATCCGTTCTCTATATAGAACTTGGGTGATATGCTGACAGGATCAAGCTCCTCATCATAACGTGCAACACGAAAGACACGATAGGACCCGTCCTTATCCGAAAAAAGAGAAGAATAAAGGGCATAAAGCTTTCCGTCAGAGAAATAAAGCTTCTCAGCCTTATCCATATCCACAGCGCGGGAGTCGGTCATGTCCAGAACATCTCCGGAATCATTCAGCCGGTAGGTCCGCCCGATCCCGTTCCAGTTCTCCATGAAAAACACACCCGACTCAGTGTATGTGGCACTGCTTTGGGCCGTATACTCCGGGTTATGGTGTATATCGTTGGCCATTCCGCCGACGATAAATACCGCACCCAAGATAGTCAATATGCTGATGCTCAGAAGGATTCGCAGCTTAACACTCATTGTAGCAATGACTCCGTTCCTATATTCTTGAAGGTATTAACAAACAACCTGAAAATCGGTATATCGCCCCAAACCACATGGGAGAGCAATACTACCAGTGCAATAATTCCGAGTATCAGACATACCCAAAAGAGGATTCCGAACAGCGTATCCGCATTTCTGTGGAAGAAGCTTTTGATCCTGAGCAGGAATCCGATCCGCTCCACCGGCATGGCAGCGATCCGAAGATCCCTGTACAGCTCGGTAAAATTCGAATAGCTGTTGTTGTCGGACTTTCTGGAGATCAGTTCATAACTGACATTCTTCTGGTCTGCCTTCGTGGCAAGTATGTCCCGCAGGATCCGGGCGCATTTTACCGTGCAGTCCCGTTCCGTCCGCTTCAGATCCAGGTCTCTAAGATCGATCACATAGGTAAAAAAGATTCCACCGTCCTTGGCCAGATTGATCTGTCCCTGCTCCAGAAGCAGGTACAGCATGGGATACGGAAGCGATGCCGATATACAGGAAAGCAGCAGATTCGTTCCGATCTCCTCGATCTCACTGAGCGCCATGGATTCCCCCACAAAGAACCTGGCCAGAGGCCGTTCCTGCCTGTATGGGAAAACCAGTACGTAATCGTTTCCATGGGTGAACGCATCCACAAGCTGGCTGTCCGTTATGTTGTTTATTCTGCTGGATGCTTCCATCAGATCCCGGATCACATCGTGATCCTTTACCGCGATAATGGTGAAGCTCCGCCCCTCCATATCATCTGTCAGCCGGGCCATATAGCAGCAATTCGCTTCCCCGCTGAACAGAGTGGAAACAACCGTATAGCTTGAGTTGTGCGATTCGAAAGTCATAGAATACCTCAGATTCCGTTATCTCCTGCCGGGATTCCTCCGTTCTCGGATTCCCCGATCATCTTTTTTCGAACGATCGCATACGCGTAGGTACAGATCACCGGCATATCCGTGCAGTAGATCCGTATCTCGTATACGCCCTCCCTGGCCGGTGCCGTGTATATGCCGTCCGAACTGATCTCGCCGCTTCCCGGTGAAGTCAGCTCATACGTTATTCCTGTGGCCTTCATGTTGTTGAAGCGAACGCTGAAGAAATGACTTTCCTTCGTTCCCATGATGACCGTCGGTGTCGCAACGGAGATACTCTTGTCATAGTAATCCTCCGTCAGTTCCATCTCATCTCCGGACGGGAACCGGATGGCTACCCACCGGAAGGTAAGCGTCAGATAATCCACATCCCGAAGGAGTCTTACCGCCACCACGAAACTGCCCTTTTCATTCAGTACCTTGACAGCGGTCTCCACATCCGTCATCTGCTCATTCTTTCTGCTGAAGAGATCCGGATTACCATAGAAGGTACACTTCTGATTCACACCCATTTCCGGATCATCCGAAACATAGGTGTATCCGATATCCACATACACATTTCCGTTACCCAGTCCGTGAGGGATCTCCCCGGAATACCGGATGTCGCCGGCTCTCGCATTCTTTCCCAGGGGAACCTCCAGCGTACCGGTTGCGATATTGGAAAACTCGGTACGGGTTCCGCCGGTCTGCGCCACAACTGTCTCCTGCTTCTCGATCCTGTGCTCCGCCAGGTCTACCTCTTTCTCGAAGAAAGCCAGGTACTGGCTGCGTGTCAGGATCTGCGAAGCGGTCATGATGTATTTCTTGACCGTATCTTCGGTGATGGTATCGATCAGATAGTTGTTCGATGTTCTTACGATCTTCAGATCCGCCAGCGGTACCGAATCGTCCATAAGACCGATCCCGCGCATTTCCAGATTCATCTTACCGGTCTCATTACTTACCAGCTCAAGCGGAGAGATCTTGGTCAGCATGACACGAAGGGAGAAATTCGAAGAGGTGTTTACCGCAGCATCATTCTCAAAGGCAAATGCGGTTCCGCTTCGAAGTATCAGCTCGCTGACAACGGCCGGAGTTTCCTGAACATGAACCCAATATTCCCTCTTAATGGAATCACCTTCCGTAAGGCTCAGATTCTCCACACCGATCTCGATCTCATGCTCACCTTCTGCCGAAACAAAGGCCGGCATCTCCAGAAGGCCTCTGCAGTTCAGGCTTACGTCCGCCGAACTGATCTTCCTTATCTCCAGAACGATCTTCACGTTCTTTCCCTTGCACACGGTGGCTGGGATCATGACCTCACCGATATAGTTCTCGCTTTTGAAGAGAACCTCCTTCGTCAGGAATTCCGTTTCTGGAGTATACTCGGAGTTCTCATCCCCCTTATCCACAAGGAAAAGCTCATATCCCTCGGCGATACGGTTGAATTCGTATTCCTTCTCGTCCTCTTTCCGGTTCACCGAATAAACATTGTGAATCTCCTGCTCCTTGAAGCGGACGCAAAGTCTCACAAGATCACCGGTAAGCTGATCAAAGCCTTCTATGGCCGACAGCTTCTTCACCGTGGATGAATCAACGATGATCTCTCTTCCGTGCCCGTCGATGGCAGCGCCGCTCTCGATCAGAACGGACTGGTCATCCAAAGAGAAAACCCCAAGTCCGCAGACAATGCCGGAACCATACATCAGGCCATTCATGAATCTGGACTTATTGACATGATAGTTCTGCTCTGCCTGAAAATCTGCCGATGTCAGCATCTTTCCCGGATAATATCTGTTTCTTTCGAACGGATAAAGCTTGTTATTGTTCATAATACCCTCTTCTATTCTTTAAATAGATTTTTGTGTGCAAGACCCCACTCTGAATTATATCAAAGCAATGGACACAAAAAGGACACTTCAAAAAATGTCATATCCTACTTTGGTATCCTGATGATCGCTTCGGTTCCGTGCCCGGGGTCAGACCGGATCTCAAGGTCGCCTCCGCTAAGTCTCTTCAGTCTTTCTCTCACATTTTTTATACCGATATGTTCCTTGGAATCATCCTGTATCCCGGAGCTTTTTGTGTCAAAGCCAACTCCGTTATCCGTGATGGAAACGATGTAGGACGCTTCCGTCTCCCGGGTGGTAATGGTGATGATCCCGCCCATATCCAGCGGCATGATCCCATGCCGTACCGCATTCTCCACCAATGGCTGTATCGTAAGTGCCGGCAGCGAGAAGCGGGTGACCGGAGTTACGATGGTATAGTTCAATTCCTCCGGAAAGCGTATCTTCTCAATGGCCAGATAGCTTTCCACCAGCTCCAGTTCCCTGGAGAAGGGAATCGGAAGCTGACTGTCAATGGATGACATGTTGCTTCTCAGATAATCCGACAGGTGGGAGATGGCATCTCTCGCCTCATTCACATCCCGCCCGCAAAGCACATAAACGGAATTCAGTGCATTGTACAGGAAATGTGGTTTGATCTGAGAAAGGGCGATCCTCGTCTGCATCTCAGCGATGGTATCCTCCTTCTCAACGAGCAGCACTTCCTTGCTTTCGGATCTCCTGGTCTGCAGAAGCAGTTCCCTGACGAAGAGTATGATGGCTGCGATCCCGCTGATAATATTGGTGAGCGGATAACCGTAGACCAGGGTCTGGACCGCAATGGCAACCAGGCCTCCTACCGTAACCAATATCGCAACCTTCGCCCGTTCTCTGATGGCAGGGATCAGAAAGGATACTACCAAAAGGAGCTGCAGTCCCATAGCCAGTCCCATGAAGGAACCTCTGTGATATACATTTCCCTCATCGATGGTATACAGGATCCCGGTAAACTGGGATATGATGAGAAGGATCGTATCAAAGCCCGAGATCAGCAGGATGGCCGGTCTCCACCAATCCATATACTGCTTCCTCTTCGTCTCCGGAAGAAAGAGGCATAGATACTGGAAGAAAAGACCCGCAACCCAGAAACCCGCCAATATGGAAACCAGGTTTCCCACCCGGACCATGACAGATGCCAGATCCGTGCTTCCTCCCCGGAAGGCATAAGCCGCGGAATCAGCGATCAGCATGATTCCCGTAACGAGTTCCGGCAGCACAACGGCCCACCTGCCTCCGGAGCGTCCCTGCTTACCGGCAAACCACAGGATCAGGGCCGCCAGCAGGAAGAAGATACCCCCCCAGAGTTCGAAGGATGCATAGAAAAGATCATTCTCCATCCATATCCACCCCTCCCCTCATGATCGAAGCGATCCTGTACTCACCCCATGAATACTGGGACATGTATTCTCCGCGGAACAGCCTGTCAGAGCCCTCCATTCCCCGGTTCTCCATGTAGTCATACAGATCGCAGTCGATCTCGGATCTCAGGATGCCCAGCTCTCCTCTGCTTCTGACGATGCAGTCCAAACATCCGGCCTCCTCCAGAACCTGGAGCAGGTCCCTCCTGATATTCTTCAGATAGGAGATGTGAGAGCTCTCCATATCATAATCTTCCCAGAGATATTCCAGGATCTCGGCATTGCTGCACATGACACCACCACGGTCGATGAGAAAGGCCAGCAGCTCCTTCGTCTTCTGATAATGGAACTGCAGAGGCCGGCCGTCCACAAAGGCCTCAAACTTCCCGAAGGTCTTCGCATACAGGCGGCGTCCCCCGTCCGATTCCGGAGGATAGCGCAGATTATCAAGCTCATGACGGATCTTGTCGGCATTGATGGGCTTCAGTATGTATCCGCTGCACCTCATGCCGATGGCATCCACCGCATACTCCGAAAAGCCCGTGGTATAGATCAGATTCAGCTTCGGAAAAAGCTTCAGGAGCTCATCTCCCAAAGTCAGCCCGTTCATCCTCTTCATCTCGATATCACAGAACGCAACATCCAGGCTGTCCTTCTCACGGCAGAACGCAAGCGCCTCTGCACCGTTACGGAAGCCATGGACCTCTGCCTCCGGGGCAGCAAGTGCGATCTCCGTCACAAGACCTTCCAAAGCCAGTTTTTCATCATCTATCGCGATTATCGTCAT
>CADBRW010000265.1 GCA_902797155.1 uncultured Lachnospiraceae bacterium | reverse complement strand
TACACCGGGTGTTGCAGAGCCCTGCCGGGTCATCAACAAGGATCCCTCGGCGGCCTACACCTACACCTGCAAGGCAAATACGGTAGCTGTCGTATCAGACGGAACTGCAGTGCTGGGTCTGGGAGACATCGGACCTCTTGCAGCTATTCCGGTTATGGAAGGAAAGTCCGTACTGTTCAAGCGTTTTGCAAATGTGGATGCATTTCCCATTTGTCTTGATACCAAGGATCCTGAGGAGATCATCGAGACCGTAAAGCGGATCGCACCCTCCTTCGGCGGTATCAACCTGGAGGATATCGCGGCGCCCCGCTGCTTCGAGATCGAGCGTCGTCTGAAGGAAGAGCTGGACATCCCGGTCTTCCATGACGATCAGCACGGAACCGCAGTGGTTGTCTGCGCAGGCCTGATCAATGCTTTCAAGCTCACCGGCCGGAAATGGGAGGACTGCAGCGCAGTCATCAGTGGTGCGGGTGCGGCAGGTATCTCCATCTGCAAGCTGATGCAGCGCTTCGGCATCGGAAATGTGGTTCTGGTTTCCTCCAAGGGAGCTCTCTGCCCGGGCGAGACATTTATGAATCCCGCACAGGCAGCCATGGCCGAGATCACGAATAAGAATAAGGAAAGAGGAAGTCTTGCCGATGTAATGAAGGGCAAGGATATCTTCATCGGAGTATCCGCTCCGAATATCGTTACTGCCGAAATGATTTCCACCATGGCAGAGAATCCGCTGGTATTCGCCATGGCAAATCCGGTACCGGAGATCATGCCGGATGAGGCTAAGAAGGGCGGGGCAACCATCATCGCCACCGGACGTTCCGATTTCCCGAACCAGATCAACAACGTTCTGGTATTCCCGGGAATCTTCCGCGGAGCACTGGATGCCCGGGCAAAGGCCATCACCGAGTCCATGAAGGAGGCTGCGGCACGTGCTATCGCTGCGGTGATCCCGGAGGAGGAGATCACACCGGAGTACATCATTCCGGATGCCTTCAATGAAAATGTGGCAAAGGTGGTCGCAAAGGCCGTTGCCGATGAGGCGGAGCGTTCCGGCGTTACCCGGTAAGAGAAGGATACACCTGGGGTTGACATGCCGGAGGGGTACGGCGGTGTAGCTTTCCTGTGGAGGATTTGAGTTTGTCTTACGTTGATTATGAAAAAGCAAAGAAGCTGGGCGAGAAGGCCATGAAGGCCGCCACGGCTGTCGGTAAATCCCCGAATCCGGCGGTTCTGGATGAACTGCTGGTTGGTGCAAGGATCCGTGGCGAGGTGAATCTGGGCCTGGTAAATATCCCGCTGGACCGTGTGGTAGGAACCGCAAATGTCGGAAGGTCCAGCTCCTTTGCGTGTAATTTTATGCCCATACTGGAGAAGGAGACCGAGTTCGCACAGAAATGGTCCACCCTCTGTGACGCCCATATGGAGGAAGGGATCCATGACCCTGTCAAGGTGTATGAATACCTGAACTACTATTATGTGGTGGAGGGAAACAAGCGGGTCAGCGTGCTGAAGTACTTTGACGCGGTCTCCATTCCGGCCATGGTTACCAGGAAGATCCCGCTGAAGACCGATGACCCCGAGATCCGCATTTATTATGAATTCATGGACTTCTATCGGAAGACGGGTGTGAATTTCATTTGGTTTTCCAAGGAAGGAAATTTCCAGAAGCTGCTGGAGGAGACGGGTACGGACACTACGGCTCCGGAGCTTACCTGGACGGATGAGCAGGTGCAGAACCTGACATCTGCTTACTATAAATTCTCAAAGGTCTATGAGGACCTGGACGGAAAGGAGCTGACGGAGCTTACCACCGGAGATGCGTTCCTTGCCCTGATCACAGTCTACGATTATGATACGGTCCTGGAAATGACCGGGGCCCAGATCAAGGAAGCCACCACGAAAATGTGGGAAGAGTTCCTGATGCTGAATCAGGATACGGAGGTTACGGTGGCCATGGATCCTCCGGAGACGAAGAAGCCTCTCCTGAAGAGGGTGCTGGGGAATTCCGAACCGAAGAAGTCCCGGCCTCTGAATATTGCATTTATCTATGACCGCGATCCTTCCACCTCGGACTGGCTGTATGCCCACGAGCTGGGAAGGAATCATATCAAAGAAGTCTTCGGGGACAAGGTGACCACGCTGAAGATCACCACGGCGGACACGGAGGAAAAGACCGTGGAAGCCATGGAGGAGCTGATTGAGAAGGAGGGGACCAAAGTGATCTTCACCACCACCTCCCAGCAGATCGATGCCAGCCTGAAGGTCGCCGTGGCGCATCCGGAGGTGAAGGTGCTCAACTGTTCGCTGAACACGGGACACCGCTATATCCGGACCTATTACGCCCGCCTCTATGAGGCCAAGTTCCTGTCCGGAATGCTGGCAGGGATCCTTACGAAGACCAATCGCATCGGATACCTTGCGGATTATCCGATCTACGGTATCACTGCAAATATCAATGCCTTCGCCATCGGAGCCCGCATGGTGAACCCGGAGGTGGAGGTGCGTCTGGAATGGACCACCAAGAAGGATGAGATCTCCCGTGAAGCCCTGTATCAGAGATTCTACAGGGACGGGATCGATTATATCTCCGATCAGGATATGATCACTCCGAGACATGCGTCGCGGAAGTTCGGTATGTACCGGCTGACGGACCTTCAACCGGTGAACATCGCCATGCCGGTGGTTAACTGGGGCGTGCTCTATGAACGGCTGATCCGAATGGTGATCGACGGAGCCTGGGAGAAGACGGATACACCCACGGATGACAAGGCCATCAATTACTGGTGGGGACTTTCCTCCGGCGTCATCGACGTGATCCTGTCGGAGAAGGTGCCATCCGCAACGGCGCGGCTGGTGGAGCTGATGAAGCAGATGATCATTTCCGATCAGTTTGCTCCCTTCTCCGGAGATCTGAAGGATCAGACCGGAGAAGTGAAATGTACCGTGGGCCATTCTCTTCCTATCGAAGAGATCATGACCATGAACTGGCTGGTGGATAATGTGACCGGTGAGATCCCGGTGGCAGAATCTCTGAAAGAGAAGGCGAGATCTATCGTAGAACTGAAGGGTGTACGAAAAGATGAAGATGAGGATCCTGGCTCTTGCTGATATTGAATCCAAATATCTGTGGGACTATTTCGAAAAAACTAAATTAGACGGGATCGACCTCATTATTTCCTGCGGAGACCTGGCACCTCAGTACCTGTCCTTTCTGGCAACCTATGCCAAGGTTCCCGTACTCTATGTCCATGGGAATCATGACGGGTGCTATGACGATACGCCGCCGGAGGGGTGCGAATGCATCGACGACCGGATCTATGTCTATCGCGGGGTACGCATCCTGGGACTGGGTGGCAGCATGAAGTATAACTACGGAACCTACCAGTATTCGGATGCGGAAATGAAACGGAGGATCCGGAAGATTGGTCTGGCGATCCAGAGGAAACGGGGATTTGACATTCTTGTGTCCCATTCTCCTGCCCTTGGGATCAATGACGGAGAGGATCTTCCCCATCGGGGATTTGCGGGGTTGACGTCGCTGCTTGTGGATTATACCCCCACCCTGTTTCTGCATGGCCATGTGCATCTGAACTACGGAAGAGAGGTACGAAGAGAAGACCGCTTCTACGATACCCGTGTGGTCAATGCGTATGAGCGTTATGTGTTTGATGTGGAGATTCCGGATGATCCGCCGAAGAAGGGACTTTTCGCCCGGCGGGCAGACGGAGATCCCGGACGAAAGGGAAGAAAGGAGATCGTGGCCAGGGCCACGAAGGAGGTACTGGAACGGCGGGCCGAAAAGGATCTGGCAGAACGGAGGGCTGCGGAAGCGGCAAAGCAAATATCAGGGAAAGCTCCCATGAGCGAAATGGACGGTCATCCTGCGCAGGGCGAAGGAACCGGTTTGGAGGGAAGTAAATGATCAACAGTGATGAAATGAAGGATCTGGTCGATAAATATGTGGAATTCTGCGCGGATGCAGGACGGATCGATCAGCGTCTGTATTCTCAGTATGACGTTAAGAGGGGACTGCGTGATTCCAATGGTAAGGGTGTTCTGACCGGACTTACCGAGATCTCGGACGTAAACGGTTTCCGGGTGGAGAACGGAGAGCGGATTCCCATCGAGGGAGAGCTCTATTATCAGGGTTATAACGTGAAGGACCTGGTAAGAGGATTTCACGGTTCCAAGCACGGATTTGAGGAGACCACCTTCCTGCTTCTGTTCGGTGAGCTTCCGACGAAGGAACAGCTGGAAGAATTCATGAAGGTGATGGGAGACCAGAGACCGCTTCCGGAGAATTTCAACCGGGATGTGATCATGAAGGCCCCCAGTAAGAATATCATGAATGTGCTCCAGCGCTGTGTGCTGACCCTGTATTCCTATGATCAGGATCCGGATTCCATCGAGATCCGGCATGTCCTGGAGCAGTCTCTGGGACTGATCGCACGGTTCCCGGTGATCGCAGCCTATGGCTATCAGAGCTATCGTCATAAATTCCTGGATTCCAGTCTGGTGGTGCACCGCCCCAAGGCGGAGCTTTCCACGGCTGAGAATATCCTCCGGCTGCTCCGGCCGGATCCGAAGTATACGGAGCTGGAGGCGCAGGTGCTGGATATCTGTCTGGTGATCCATGCAGAGCACGGCGGAGGTAACAACTCTACATTTACCAGCCACGTTATTACCACCACGGGAACGGATACCTATTCCACGGTGGCAGGGTCTCTCGGATCTCTGAAGGGACCGCGGCACGGTGGTGCCAACCTGAAGGTTCAGCAGATGTTTGCCGACCTGAAGGCCAACATTTCCGACTGGGAGAATGAGAAGGAGCTTCGTGCCTATCTGCAGAAGCTTCTGAATAAGGAAGGCTTCGACCACTCCGGACTCATTTACGGTCTGGGTCATGCGGTCTACACTCTTTCCGATCCCCGTGCGGTGATCCTGAAGGAATACGCCCGCCGTCTGTCGGAGGAGGAGGGCTTCGAGAAGGAGTTCGCTCTCTATGATCGTGTAGAAAATATCGCGAAAGACCTGATCATGAAGAACCGTGACATGAAGAAACCGGTTTGTGCAAATGTTGATTTCTACAGCGGTCTTGTGTATACTATGCTACGGATTCCCATGGAATTCTTTACGCCGTTATTCGCCATCGCCCGAATCTCCGGATGGTGTGCGCATCGGATAGAGGAACTTGTAAACAACGGAAAGATCATCCGTCCGGCATACAAATATGTTGGCATGCACAAAGAGTACGTTCCCATGGAAGAAAGAATCTGGGACGAG
>CADBRW010000264.1 GCA_902797155.1 uncultured Lachnospiraceae bacterium | reverse complement strand
TTTACTTACAGAGATCCCGATTCTACTGCACGCTGTCAGGTTGTCGGCAACGTACATCACTAAATATTTGTTGGCAAACGATTCTCTGTGGTTATACACCCTGCCAAAATCTCTGTAGTTTTTGAGTGAATTGATGTTCTTCACTTCTCCTCCACTAAGCAGAAAGTACTTTTCTTCCCTTAGCTCTTCTTGCTGCTAAAACCTTGCGTCCGTTAGCGGTGCTCATCCTCTTGCGGAAACCGTGTACCTTGGAGCGAGATCTCTTCTTCGGCTGAAATGTCATCTTCATGGCTAATATTTCTCCTTTCTTTACGATATTCTTTCCCTTCTTAAAAATGAGGGAAAACCTACAATATTCTATTAAAAACCATGGAAAAAGTCAAGTTTTGTTGTAATCCACTTATCCACAAAATTTTTGTGGATAACTCTAAGTTTACGTAATTATCCACCATTTGTTAAAAAAGTGTTGATAACTGTGGGAAACACTGTGGATTAACTTTTGTTTAAATTGAAATATGACGCATTTATTTGCTTTTTCAGGCCCCTTAATTATCGACAATATAAAATTTCCTATTTACATAACATTCGGGCCTTAAAAAGGCAGAAAACCTTGTTATTTACCCTAATTTGTAGTATAGTATTACTGTATGTTTTTATGTGCTTTTGGGGCAAAAAGGATGGATTTTGTAGCATGAAAAATCAGATTGTTGAAAAATGGGACGCGATCCTGAATCTTCTGGAGACTCAATACGATGTTTCCAGGATCATTATCGATACATGGATCCGCTCTCTGGAGATTTATGAGGTAAAGGATAACGTTGTATATTTCTATGTAGACGAGAAACGCGGTTCCCATGGTGTGGAATATCTCCACAAAAAGGGGTATGACAGTTTTCTTCTGTCTTCTATCCGAGAAATCCTGAACGATTCAAATATAGAGATCGTCATCGATGAAAAATCTTCCTATATAAATAAGAAGATTTCCGACGATGAGAAAACAGAACATAAGGAAGACCTTCCTTACAGTTCTGATTATTATGATGCCATCAAGAAGGGCAATCTGAATCATAAATACACCTTTGAGAATTTCATCGTAGGAGACGGTAACAAGCATGCCTTTGCTACCTGCGTTGCCGTTGCGGATGAACCCAGCCAGGATAATTTCAATCCTCTGTTCCTTTACGGGGGCTCCGGACTTGGCAAGACCCATCTGATCCAGTCCATCGCACATTACATCCTGCAGCACAATCCCAGTACCAGCGTACTGTATGTTACATCTGAGGTGTTCACCAACGACATCATTTCTTCCATTCAGAATAATAAGATGGACGAATTCCGTGAGAAATACCGTCAGGTAGACGTTCTTATCATCGACGATATCCAGGAGATCATCGGACGTGAGAGAACACAGCAGGAATTCTTCAATACATTTAACTTCCTGTATGAAGCAGGAAAGCAGATCATCATTTCCTCAGACCGTCCTCCGAGAGAGATTACATCTCTGGATGAACGTCTCCGTTCACGGTTTGAGTGGGGTGTTCCCATTGATATCCATGCTCCTGACTATGAGACACGTATGGCTATCCTTAAGAATAAGGCTGAGCTTGCGGGAATGTCGAATATTCCGGAGGAAGTACTGAAGTATATAGCAGAGAATATCGTTTCAAATGTGCGTGAGCTTGAGGGTGCACTGAATAAGATCCTCGTTTATGCAAAGCTTTCGCATGAAGCCATCAATCTGGATATGGCCAAGGATATGCTGAAGGATCTCGTAACAAGAGACTCCAATACGGCTGTTACTCCCGAAAGCATCCTGAACATCGTTGCAGAGCATATGAACGTATCCATTGATGATATCAAATCCAAGAAGAGAAGCGCGGATATTGCTCTTGCAAGACAACTTGTCATGTACCTTTCAAGAAACCTGACGGACAAGAGCCTTCAGGCCATCGGAGGTACGGTGGGAGGTAAAGATCACTCAACGGTTTATGCGGGAATCGAGCGTATTTCCAAGAAAATCGACGAGGACGCACATTTTGCAACAACCGTGGAAGTGATCAAGAAGAAGATCAATCCACATGATTCCACCGGAAACCCATAGAGTATCTAAAAGGATACCAACATCGAAAACCCTTATTCCATAAGGGCTGAACAGGGTTTTCAACATATCAACAGTGCTTATTACTATATACTACTGATTATTATAATATATTATATTTATCGCCGGGGAGGCGGGGAGGAAGCAAAAGCAAATGAGAATCAAGTGCAAGAAAAATCTGCTGACTACAGGAATCGGTATCGTATCCAAGGCTGTATCAACCAAAACCACCATGCCGATCCTTGAATGCATTCTTTTGATAGCTGAGGGAGGAAAGCTTCGTCTGGTAGCAAACAATCTGGAACTGGGTATTGAGACGGTGATCGATGCAACCATACTTGAGGAAGGACAGGTTGCCCTGGAAGCAAAGCTTTTCTCTGATATCATCAGAAAGCTTCCTGACAGCGAGATCGACCTGGAGACCAGCTCGGATATCCGTGTGGAGATCAAATGTGAGAAGTCCAAGTTCACGATTCCCTGCAGAAGCGGAGATGAATTCTCCATGCTGCCGGATATCGAGAAGGAGAAGAGTATCCAGATTTCTCAGATGGCACTTCGTGATGTGATCCGCCAGACCATTTTCTCCATCTCCGACAATGAGAATACAAAGATGATGACAGGTGAATCCTTTGAGGTTATCAATAACCAGCTGATCGTCATTTCTCTGGACGGACATCGTATCTCCAGAAGAAAGATCGACCTTAGGGGAGATAATCCGGAGGTACATGTGGTAGTTCCCGGAAAGACGCTGCAGGAACTCAGTAAGATCATCACCGGAGACAGCGATGACCTTGTGGATATCTTCTTCTCCGACAGACATATGCTGTTTGAATTTGAGGATACGAAGGTCGTTACCCGTCTTATAGACGGTGAGTATTTCAAAATAGCGAATATGATGTCCATGGGTCATAACCTTTCGGTAAAGGCAAATAAGAGAGACCTGATGGGAATCATCGACCGTGCAACGCTTTTGATCCAGGAGACGGATAAGAAGCCCATCATCGTTAGCGTAAAGAATGATAACAATCTGTATGTAAGACTGGATACAAATCTCGGTTCCATGAAGGAGGAGATGGAAATCCAGAAAGAGGGCGAGGAGATCATTATCGGATTCAATCCGAAATTTCTCATGGATGCTCTTCGTGTCATCGATGATGAGGAAGTATGTATCTACATGACAGATTCCAAGAATCCCTGCATGATCAAGGATGCAGATGAAAGCTATGTATACATCGTTCTTCCCATCAGCATTAATACCAGCCTCTATGCCTAGTTTTCCGATTCATCAGAAGCTTGAAGGATGAGGAAGAATAGGAGAGAGGAAAACAGATGGAAACTGTTAAGATAAAAGACGAATATATCAAACTCGGCCAGGCCATGAAGCTGGCCGGGCTGGTGGACTCCGGTCTGGAAGCCAAGGACGTGATCCAAAGCGGTCAGGTCCTTGTTAACGGTGAGGTTGATACACGTCGGGGCAAGAAGCTCTATCCCGGTGATACATTTTCCTATCAGGGAAAGACCATTCAGGTTGAAGCGTAAATGTATATCGAGTCCATAGACTTAGAGAATTTCAGAAATTACGAAAAGCTGTCGCTTTCCTTCAGTGAGAGCACCAACATTTTATACGGTGACAATGCACAGGGTAAGACAAATGTGCTGGAGGCCGCCTATGTGGGTGCCACCACCCGGTCGCACCGGATGGCCAGGGATAAGGATATGATCCGCTTCGGAGAGGATGAGGCCCATATCCGCCTGCAGGTACGGAAGAGGGATGTGGGGCACAGGATCGATATGCATCTTCGCAGGAGCAAACCGAAGGCCGTGAATATCGACGGACTTCCAATCCGGCGCAGCTCGGAGCTTTTCGGTCTGATCAATATCATTTTCTTCTCTCCGGAGGATCTGTCCATCATCAAGGACGGACCGGGTGAACGAAGAAGATTCATGGATATGGAGCTCTGTCAGCTGAGCAGGATCTATTACGGCAATCTGGCAGGCTATAACAAGGTACTGAATCAGAGGAACAATCTGCTTCGCAGTATTTCATTCAACAAAGGACTACTGGAGACCCTGGATGTATGGGATGAACAGCTGGTGCAGTACGGGAAGCGTATCATTTCCGAGAGACACAACTTCATCGAGATGCTGAAGGAGGTGATCCTCCGTGTACATGCTAAGATCACAGGTGGAAAGGAATCCATCGATATCCGCTATGAACCGAATGTAACGGCAGAGGAATTTGCGGACGTACTCCGAAGTAAGAGAGATGTGGATCTTAAGAACAATGCCACCATGACCGGTCCCCAGAGGGATGATATCGGTGTGTACATCGAAGGAAACGATGTGAGGGTATACGGATCCCAGGGCCAGCAGAGAACGGCTGCACTGACGATGAAGCTGGCGGAGATCGAGCTGGTACAGAAGTTGATCAGCGATAAACCCATCCTGCTTTTGGATGATGTGATGTCGGAGCTGGACGGTAAGAGAAGAAACGCACTGCTGGAAAGCATTTGTGATATACAGACCATTCTGACCTGTACCGGATATGACGATTTTGTCCGGGAAAGAACCGAGAAGGACAGGGTCTACAAGGTGATAAAGGGTACATGTCATTCCGAGGCAGGGACCGAGGAAGTTTAAAAGGCGTAAATTGATAAAAGGAGTGCAAAATGGCTGAGAATCAGGACTATGGCGCAGAACAGATTCAGATTCTGGAAGGACTGGAAGCGGTACGGAAGCGTCCGGGTATGTACATCGGAAGTACGTCCTCCCGTGGTCTGCATCATCTGGTGTACGAGATCGTAGATAATGCGGTGGATGAGGCACTGGCCGGTTTCTGCAGTGAGATTCAGGTGACCATAAATGAAGATAATTCCATCACGGTTGTGGATAACGGACGCGGTATTCCGGTGGATATCCAGAAGAAGGCGGGTCGTCCGGCCGTAGAGGTCGTATTTACCGTGCTCCATGCCGGAGGAAAGTTCGGTGGTGGAGGATATAAGGTATCCGGTGGTCTGCATGGTGTAGGATCATCGGTCGTTAACGCGCTTTCCGACTGGCTGGAGGTGGAAGTTTCCCGCGACGGAAAGATCTATAAGCAGCGCTATGAGCGAGGTGCGGTCATGTATGATCTGAAGGTGGTCGGAGAGGCAGAGGGTACCGGAACCAAGGTTACCTTTAAGCCGGATGCAACCATTTTCGATGATGTGATCTATGATTATGACACGCTTAGGATCCGTCTTCGTGAGACGGCATTCCTGACCAAGAATCTGAAGATCTCCCTTCAGGACCTTCGTGGACCGGAGGAGGAGAGACGCAGCGATACCTTCCACTATGAGGGCGGTATCAAGGAATTCGTGGAGTATCTCAACCGGCATAAGACCGCATTGTATGACAAGGTGATCTACTGTGAGGGTCAGAAGGACGATATCTATGTGGAGGTTGCCCTTCAGCACAATGATACCTACAATGAAACGGTTTATAGCTTTGTAAATAATATCGTGACACCGGAAGGCGGTATGCACCTGACAGGATTCCGCGCTGCCATCACCAAGGTGTTCAACGATTATGCACGAAACTTCAAGTATCTGAAGGAAAAGGATGAGAATCTGACGGGTGAGGACCTCCGAGAAGGCCTTACCGCCATCATTTCCGTGAAGATCCAGGATCCTCAGTTTGAGGGACAGACCAAACAGAAGCTGGGAAATGCGCCGGCAAGAACTGCGGTTGAGTCCATCATGAATGAGCAGCTGGTTTATTTCCTGGAGCAGAATCCCCAGGTGGGCAAGAGCATCATCGATAAGGCTCTGAAGGCCCAGAGAGCCCGGAATGCCGCAAGAAAGGCGAAGGAAATGATCCGTAAGACGGAGCTTTCCCAGAGTCTGGCTCTTCCCGGCAAGCTGGCTGACTGCTCGGACAAGGATCCGAAGAACTGTGAGATCTACATAGTGGAGGGTGATTCCGCAGGCGGCTCCGCAAAGACCGCCCGGAACAGGGCAACCCAGGCCATCCTTCCTCTTCGCGGAAAGATCCTGAATGTAGAGAAGGCAAGACTGGATCATATTCTGGAGAATGCGGAGATCAAGGCCATGATCACTGCATTTGGCACGGGGATCCATGATAATTTCGATATCGAAAAGCTTCGTTATGACAAGATCATCATCATGACGGATGCCGACGTGGACGGTGCGCACATCGCAACCCTGCTGCTCACCTTCTTCTACCGGTTCATGCCGGAGCTGATCCGTCAGGGTCATGTGTATCTGGCACAGCCGCCGCTTTACCGTCTGGAGAGAAATAAGAAGTTCTGGTATGCCTACAGTGATGATGAACTGTCGAAGATCATCGATGAGGTGGGTCGTGACCAGCAGAACAAGGTACAGCGGTACAAGGGACTCGGTGAGATGGATGCGGATCAGCTGTGGGATACCACCATGGATCCTGAGAAGCGTATCCTGCTCCGTGTAGGTATCGAGGATCAGGACGAGTCGGAGGTGGATGTCACTTTCAATATCCTGATGGGCGATAAGGTAGAACCACGGAAGAAGTTCATCGAAGAGAACGCAAAGTTTGTTAAGAATCTTGACATTTAGATCGAATCCTGAAAGGAGCAACCAGAAATGGATAACGATAAGATCTTTGATGATGTACGTGAAGTAGATCTGAAAAAGACCATGGAAACCTCCTATATCGATTATGCCATGAGCGTGATCGCAGCCCGGGCTCTCCCGGACGTAAGGGACGGATTAAAGCCGGTACAGCGCCGGATCCTGTATTCTATGATCGAGCTGAACAACGGTCCCGACAAGCCGCACCGTAAATGTGCGCGTATCGTCGGTGATACCATGGGTAAGTACCATCCCCATGGTGACAGCTCCATTTATGATGCGCTGGTAAAGCTTGCGCAGGAATGGAATACCCGGTATCCGCTGGTGGACGGTCACGGAAACTTCGGTTCCGTGGACGGCGACGGCGCGGCTGCCATGCGTTACACAGAGGCACGTCTTACAAAGATGTCCATCGAGATGCTGTCCGATATCAACAAGGATACGGTGGATTTCACTCCGAACTTTGACGAGACGGAGAAGGAGCCTACAGTACTTCCCAGCCGTTATCCGAACCTTCTGGTAAACGGAACCACAGGTATTGCGGTAGGTATGGCCACGAACATCCCGCCCCATAACCTGAAGGAGATCATCGACGCAGTGGTTCTCATCATCAACAACCGGATCAATGAGGACCGGGAGACGGAGATCGATGAGCTGCTGGATATCGTAAAGGGACCGGATTTCCCCACAGGTGCGGAGATCCTGGGCCGGGCAGGTATCGAAGAAGCCTATCGGACGGGACGCGGCAAGATCAAGGTACGCGCTATCTCCGAGGTTGAAGCCATGGCAAATGGAAAGCAGCGGATCATTGTTACCGAGCTTCCCTACATGGTAAATAAATCCATGCTGATCGCAAAGATCGCGGATCTGGTAAAGAACAAGAAGGTGGACGGCATCACGGATCTTCGGGATGAGTCCAACCGTGAAGGCATGCGGATCGTGATCGAGCTTCGGAAGGACTGCAATGCCAGTGTCCTTCTGAACAATCTGTACAAGCATACCCAGCTGGAGGATACCTTCGGCGTAAATATGCTTGCACTGGTAAAGAACGAACCGAAGGTGCTGTCCCTCCCTGACATGCTGAAGTATTATCTGGAGCATCAGGAAGAGGTCGTTACCCGTCGGACCAAATATGATCTGAATAAGGCGGAGGAGCGGGCACACATCGTTGAGGGCCTGCTGATTGCCATTGACAATATCGACGAAGTGATAAAGATCATTCGTGGCTCCGAAAATGTGGGTGCTGCCAAGGCCGCATTGATGGAACGTTTCGGGCTTACCGAGGTTCAGGCCGGTGCCATCGTGGAGATGCGTCTCCGCCAGCTGACCGGACTGGAAAGAGAGAAGCTGGAAGCCGAGTATAAGGAGCTTATGGAGAAGATCGCCGAGTATAAGGCAATCCTGGCTGATCCGAAGAAGCTGCTGGCGGTGATCCGTGAGGAGCTGCAGATCATTTCCATGAAATTCGGTGATGAAAGACGGACCCGGATCGGTGCCGCTGTAGGCGAGATCCTGGACGAGGATCTGATCAAGAGAGAGAATACCGTGATCGCCATGACACATCTGGGTTATATCAAGCGGATGAGTGTCACGAATTTCCGTGCACAGAACCGTGGCGGTAAGGGAATCAAGGGCATGCAGACCATCGAAGACGATTATATCGAGGATCTGCTGATGACCACAACGCTGCATTATATCCTGTTCTTTACGAATAAGGGACGCGGATACAGGCTTCGGGCATATCAGATCCCGGAGGCAGGCCGTACAGCCAGAGGTATGGCTATCGTGAACCTGCTGCAGCTGGACGGAGATGAGAAGATCACAGCCATCATTCCCATCAAGGAATACGATCCGAAGAAGTACCTGCTGATGGTGACCAAGCATGGTATGATCAAGAAGACACCGTCCACCGAGTATGCAAATATCCGGAAGAACGGTATCATTGCCATGACTCTGAAGGATGACGATGAGCTGATCGAGGTTAAGACCACGGACAATACCCGTGATATCTTCATGGTGTCCAAGAACGGTATGTGCATCCGCTTCAATGACAGAGATGTACGCAGCACGGGCCGCAGTGCCATGGGTGTCCGCGGAATGAACCTGGGCTACGGCGATGAGGTCATCGGAATGCAGATGAACACCCAGGGAGAAGCACTCCTGATCGTTTCCGAGCGCGGTATGGGCAAGCGTACCAAGATCGATGAGTTCACGGTGCAGAAGCGTGGCGGCAAGGGTGTGAAGTGCTATAAGATTACCGAAAAGACGGGATCCATCGTGGGTGTTAAGGCCGTTAACGAGGATCACGAGATCATGATGATCACTACTCAGGGCATCATCATTCAGTTGAAATGTGATGATATCTCCATCTACGGTCGTGTGACCTCCGGCGTAAAGCTGATCAACCTGAGTCACAGAGATGATATCATGGTTGCAAGCATCGCAAAGGTAAGAGATGCCGTGGCACAGACAGAGGAAGCTCTCCGTAAGCTGGAGGAGGGCGAGGAACCGGAGGAGAAATAAGCACTCCCGCAGAGTGTAAAAGGAGGCACGCAGAATGGGCGGACTCAAGGAGAACATAGAGAATCTCACGAATACGAAGGGGCTGGAGGACCTGCTGATCGCGCTGGCGTACTGGATCGGCGTGATCGCAGTGGTGCTCTTCATCTTCTATGTCATAATCAAGATCAATAACTATGTACAGCAGAAGAAGTCCAAGAAGCCTTTCAAGGGCAGGGATGATTTCCTGTCATAAACATTCCGGCAGAAGCAGTGGCCGGAATACTGCAGAGACCTTATACCGGTGAGGCAGAATACCTGACCGGACGGTTCATGACGGAATAGCTGAGGAAGGAAGCGTAGTATGAGAGAGATATCGGCAGCGGACGTAACAGCCGCCGTGAGAGACATTTGCATAGAGGCGAATCTAGCGCTCGCACCGGATATGGTGCGGGCGTTGGACAATGCCCGGGAAACAGAGGTCGCACCCCTGGGGAAGAAGATCCTGGGACAGCTGCAGGAGAATCTTGCACTTGCGAAGGAGGAGAAGATCCCCATCTGTCAGGATACGGGAATGGCGGTCTTTTTTGTTCGCGTGGGACAGGAGATCCACGTGGACGGTCCCCTTACAGAGGCCATCAATGAAGGGGTCCGTTTGGGCTATACGGAAGGATACCTTCGTAAATCCGTGGTGGGAGATCCTTTGAAGCGCATTAATACGAAGGATAATACTCCGGCCATCATCCACTATGACGTGGTACCGGGAGAAGAGCTCAGCATCACGCTGGCGCCGAAGGGCTTCGGCAGTGAGAATATGAGCCGTCAGTTCATGCTGAAGCCGGCAGACGGTGTGGAGGGCGTGCGTAACGCCGTTCTGAAGACCGTCAGTGAAGCCGGACCGAATGCCTGCCCTCCTTTTGTGGTAGGCGTGGGGATCGGCGGTGATTTCGAGCTTTCGGCGATCCTGGCGAAGAAGGCACTGACACGGCCTGTGGACCGGCCCAGTGAGCTGCCCCACATCCGCCAGTTGGAGGAGGAGCTGCTGGATGCCATCAACCGGATGGGAATCGGCCCGGCAGGTCTGGGAGGACGAAATACCGCACTGGCAGTGAATATCGAGACCTATGCGACCCATATCGCAGGGCTTCCGGTGGCAGTAAATATGTGCTGCCACGTGAACCGGCATGTGGTTGTGACACTGTGATGGAGGACATATATGGAAACAGCATTGCACGTTCCTGCTGCACGTGAGGAGCTTCTGGAGCTTCGGGCGGGAGACTATGTATATATCAGCGGAACCATTTATACGGCGCGTGATGCGGCGCATAAGAGGCTTTACGAGAGCCTGACACAGGGAGAGGAGCTTCCGATCTCGTTGGACGGCACATTTATCTATTATCTGGGGCCCACACCGGCCAGAGCGGGTCAGGCCATCGGTTCGGCAGGTCCGACGACCTCCAGCCGCATGGACAAGTACACGCCGCTTTTGCTCAGAAAAGGCCTGGCGGGCATGATCGGAAAGGGAAAACGTTCCGAGGATGTTCGGAGGACCATAGTGGAACAGGGCGCGGTGTATTTTGCCGCGGTCGGCGGAGCAGGAGCGCTTCTGTCCAAATGTATCAAGTCGGCAGAGGTCGTGGCCTATGAGGATCTGGGAACCGAGGCAATCCGGCGGCTTACCGTGGAGCGGCTTCCGGTCATCGTGATCATCGACAGCCAGGGCAACAATCTGTACGAGTCCGCAGTTTCGGAATATCTCAGGAAATATGAGGGAATTCAGGGTTAGGCATGGCAGAGCAGGAAAAAAAGAAGAAGAGAAAAAAAAGAAATAAGAATCAGCGTATCCTGATCTATACCCTGCTGGGCCTGGTAGTGGTGATCCTGCTCGTGGCAGGCTGGTTTGTCTTCCTGAAGCGCGGAAGCGTTACGGTGAAGGGGGCTGTCAAAGGATATTTCAAGGCCATCGAGGATCAGGATGTGGATGCCTATATCCGTAACTGCTACCCGGCGTCCTGGTCGGACAATTACCGTCCCCAGGGCAACGAGGTGGTACTGGAGGGCCTTGTGGAGGATGTCTTCCTGCGCCAGTCCGGAACCGTGGTGAAGGATGTGGAGATCACCCATGAGGAGAAGCTGGAAGATGTCTTCGTAAAGAGGATCGAGGACAAGATCAAGGAACTGTATGACGTGGATCTGTCCATTTCCTCCGTATACCGTGTCTATTTCACGATGAAGATCAGCTACACCTCCAACGGAGAGGAAGTGCAGTATGACAGCGAAGTAAAGACCCGGTACGTGTATAAATGCGGCGGAAAGTGGTTCTATCTGGCGGATACCCTGCTGTTGGTGGACATGGCGCTGGATGATTAGCGGGATTGAGTAATTCCCCCACTTGACAGTTGGTGTGGTTTTTGCTATTATAGTTAAGCGTTTTAATACGTAAACTGATGAAGTCACTGGTTTCGTGGCATACGAAACCTTGGTGAGGGATTCAGGCACTGGAGATGTACTCAAGTGGCTGAAGAGGC
>CADBRW010000263.1 GCA_902797155.1 uncultured Lachnospiraceae bacterium | reverse complement strand
CAGAGCTTTGGCTAACATCAAATCAGCAAAGAAGAGAATTCTTGTAAGCAAGAAGAAGGAAATGAGAAACAAGTCTGCAAAGTCCAAAATCAAGACCCTCGTAAAGAAGGTTGAGGCTGCGATCGCAGAGGGCAACAAGGCAGAGGCAGAGGAGGCGCTTCGCGTAGTGACTTCCGAGCTCAGCAAGGCTGCATCCAAGGGCATCTATCACAAGAACACTGCAGCACGTAAGATTTCCAGACTGACACTGGCGGTTAACAAGATCGCGTAGTCTGATATCGCTATGATAGCAAAAGACCGGCACGAAAGTGCCGGCCTTTTTGCGTTATGCTCATTCAGTTAGCGCAGTTTACATAATGAGTGCCTGTCACCTTTACAAAAGTGTTACGACTGTAACGGTTCTGTAATGGGGTCTGACCCCCTTTCTGTTACAGCTCCAAAAGATCAAGGATCAATCGTTCCAGGGCGTTTCGGTCGGATAGCTGTCCGGTCTTGATGGAGTAGTCTGCCGTGAGGCAGGCGTCACAGGCAGATAGCAGTTGTTTAAAGGTATAGGCTGAAGCCTGTGATTCGTATTTTTTCAGGAAGAAGGGAGGAAAGCCTCCCAGCTTTGCCATGGATTCCCGAGGTGTCCCGTCCTGGTGCATCTCAGCCACCTGTGCCAGGATCTGATACTGTCTGGAGATCAGATAGAGGATCTTCATCACAGGTTCTCGGAGAGACAGGAGGTCGCTGTAAAGCTGCAGGGAAGTGTTCTTATCCTTGGTTGCGATGGCTTCCACCATGTCGAATACTTTGTCTTCAATAACGGAAACGGAGATGGCTTCCACATCCTCGACCCGAATGGCATCGCGCTCCAGGGTATAGCTGATCAGCTTGTCCATTTCCGAGGAAAGGGTCTGCATATCCATACCTGCAGAAGCGAGCAGTCTTTGCGGAACAGCCTTCTCGATCTTCTTTCCGGTTTCGGACAGGCGTCCTGTGATCCAGGAGACGAGAGTGGCTGCATCCGGAGAGTCAAAGGCGAAAGCGCTCTCGGCCTTGTCGAACAATTTAAAGAGCCGTCCTCGCTTGTCGACTGCTTTGGTCATGCCGGAGCTTTTCTCGATGTCCGGTTCCACGAAGATCAGCACGGAAGTGTCCGGGATATCGTCCAGTCCGTCGGTCAGTTCGTCCACGGATTTCGTAAAGAATCCGCTGTCCTCCACCAGAACCACCCGGCGTTCGGCCAGAAAAGGCATGGTACGGACATCGTTCAGGATGGTTGGGATGTCGGCCGCAGTCCCCTGGTAGGAGGAGAAGTTCATGGTATCCCCGTCCGTTACCAGCTTGGAAAGCAGCAGTTCCTTATACTGGCGGATCAGGTAGCGCTCGGACCCGTACAGAAGGTACAGGCTCCGGAAGGTACCCTCATCCAGTTCTTTCTTCAGTTGTGTAAGCCCGCGTGCGGGAGCCTTTTTCGGTGGCATCTGAGTCTCTCTTTCTGCACATTTGATAGACGTATTTTACCATACGTTTTAGGGTGTATCAAGGACGGGTAAAATGTGGCGCGTCCGGGTGGCGACCGAAGGAAAATGTGTGTTGAAAGAAACCGTCGCAGATGGTAAAATATAAAGGACTTTGAGGGTCAGCAAAATACTGACGGCAGAATGCTTCTGCCGAATATCAGGAGGGTTACAACATGGATGGAAGACTGCATAACTGGGTCAACTGGATCCTGTATGACGAACTGATCGACGGGAAGATCAACGCACCCAAGCATCTGCTTGGCAATCATGATTACGGAGACGGTCAGGTGATCACCTGCTTCAAACCGCATTCTTCTTCCGTGTCGGTAAAGACACCGGCCGGAAAGACTCTTACTCCCATGGAGAAGATCGGAGAAGAAGGATTCTACGGTATCTATTTTCCTAAAAAGAAGTTCAAAGGGAATAAGTATCATTTCGTTACGGAATATTATGACGGAACCTCCGTGGAGACGGCAGACTGCTATAGCTTTAACGGCCTGATCACGGATTACGATGCCTATCTTTTCGCAGAAGGAAAGAACTATGACATCTATGATAAAATGGGCGCTCACCCCATGACCATCGATGGCGTAAAGGGAACCTACTTTGCAGTATGGGCACCTGATGCGCGCAGGGTATCGGTTGTGGGTGACTTTAATATGTGGGATGGGGCATTGAATCCCATGCAGATCCATCCGGCATCCGGTATCTATGAGCTGTTTATTCCGGATGTACTTCCGGGTGCGGTTTATAAGTACCAGATCATGACCAGGTACGGCGAGATCCTGTTTAAGGCGGATCCCTACGGAAATCAGGATCAGATGCGTCCGGACAATGCCAATATCGTGGCAGATCTCACCTATACATGGAAGGATGCGGAGTGGATCGAGAACCGTAAGAAGCAGGACCGCGTGTCCCGTATGAAGCAGCCGATGTCGATCTACGAATGCCATCTGGGGTCCTGGAAGAAGCGGATCGAGGATTCGGATTTCGGTTTCTACAATTATCGCGAGCTGGCTGAGATGCTGGGCGATTATGTAACGGATATGGGCTATACCCATATCGAGCTGATGGGTATCGCAGAGTATCCCTTTGACGGTTCCTGGGGTTATCAGGTAACGAATTACTATGCGCCCACATCCCGTTATGGTTCTCCTACGGACTTTATGTACTTTATAGATGAGATGCACAGGCGTGGGATCGGGGTGATCCTGGACTGGGTACCGGCACATTTCCCCAGAGATGCACATGGTCTCGGACGTTTTGACGGGATGCCGCTTTATGAAAATGCGGATCCCAGAAAGGGAGAGCATCCGGATTGGGGTACATATATCTTTGATTACGGAAGAAATGAGGTTGTAAACTTCCTTACATCAAATGCATTGTTCTGGGTTGAGAAGTACCATGTCGATGCGCTCCGTGTGGATGCAGTTGCGTCCATGCTTTATCTGGACTACGGCAAGCGTGACGGTGAATGGGTGGCAAATAAGGATGGCGGAAAGGAGAATCTGGAAGCCATTGCATTGCTGCAGACGATCAATAAGACCATGGAGGAGAGAAATCCGGGTGCATATCTGATCGCAGAGGAATCCACTGCATGGCCGGGAGTTACCGCTCCTGCAGATATGAAGGGCCTGGGCTTCCTCTTTAAGTGGAACATGGGCTGGATGAACGATTTCCTGGAGTACATGAAGCTGGATCCGTATTTCCGGAAGTTCAATCACAACCGCCTGACCTTCAGTCTGTCCTATACCTATTCCGAGAACTACATCCTTGTGATCTCTCATGACGAGGTTGTGCATCTGAAGTGCTCCATGCTGAACAAGATGCCGGGCCTTGAGTTTGACAAGTTTGCAAATCTCCGCGCAGCCTATGGCTTTATGTGCGGACACCCGGGCAAGAAGCTTCTCTTCATGGGACAGGAGTTCGGACAGCTTCGCGAGTGGTCCGAGGCGCGTTCTCTGGATTGGTATCTGCTGGACAATCCGCTCCATAAGGGTATGCAGGATTTCGTAAGGGATCTGAACCACATGTACACAAAGTATGATGCTCTTTACTTCAACGATAATGATGTGATGGGCTTTGAATGGACAAAGGTGGATGATGCGGATTCCGGTATCGTTGCATTTGTAAGACGTGGTAAGACGGCTAAGGATCAGCTGCTCTTTATCTGTAACTTCGTGCCGGTAGAGCGGCAGGGTTACCGTGTCGGCGTTCCGTGCCTCACCAGTTATAAGGAGATTCTGTCTTCGGATGATCCGAAGTACGGCGGACTGGGCAGAAACAACAAGAAGGCCATCAAGGCAGAACCGGTAGAGTGCGATCGTATGAAGAATTCCATTGTATTGGATGTGCCGCCGCTTTCCGTGACGGTAATGAAGTATGATTTCAAGGAAACCGGTGAGCGGAAAAGATAACACAGGGCTGAAATGCCGGTATATTTTCATGTGGGCACCGGGGAGATGATCTCCTCGGTGTCTGCATAGGAAGAGTGTTGAAAAAATGAATCAACTATGATAATATACAATGGCGAAAGTCCGGGGGGATTGTTGCGACACACCCCCCTTTATTTTTGGTTCGGGGCAAATGATTGCTCTGAAATAATAAATGTTTGGTGGAATTAGGGACTGATGAACAGGAAAAGATCGGCAAAGTACATATATCGCGGCACTTGTGCTATACTGCTCACGCTGTTTGCTGTGGGGTCTTTCTTTGTCTGCTGGTACTATTATGTAGTACAGAGCCTTGTGGTTGAAAGGTCTAACTGGAACAAGCATCTTTTCGGAGCCGGAAACCTGGCCATGTCCCTTGCTATCTATGCGGCGCTGTATATTCTGATCGGGAAAGGACTTCACGCCTTTAAGATCGGTGTGGAGCGTGTCGCAAACGT
>CADBRW010000262.1 GCA_902797155.1 uncultured Lachnospiraceae bacterium | reverse complement strand
TTGTGCTTTCCTATGAGTCTCTTCATGCTCTCTCCCCCTTACTCTTAAGAGTGCTAAGACTTCCCACTACGAAAATGGGAAGTTTTAAGCACATACATTACAGGTTACAAATAATAGATTTTTTCACTTTACTCCGGAACTACCGGTGTCCAGTATTCCCGTCCGTAAATGTCACGAAGCAGGTAGGTCACCTGACCGCCCTGACCGATATCCACGTAGCTGCATTCCAGATTCGTACGATAGTGGATCTGCTCTCCCCACAGATAGCTGTCCTGATAGGTCTGGTCATATTTGTAGTAATCACAGATAAAGTCGATGGTCGCGCCCGGAGCGATCTCCGTCACGCCTTTGGCGATGGTATCCGTTTCGCCCTCTACGTAATCGTAACGTGCACCGGCGATATATCCGCTCGGATGATCACTGTCGAATACGATGATCAGATTCGAACGAACCCCGTCCAGAAGAACCGGAACACGGCCTGTGGTAACGAACTTACCGTTCTCATCCATCATTTCCGATTCGAAATAGTAGGGAACTGCCAGCCCGTCGATGGCAAACCAGGTTCCGTCCGTATCTCCGATCAGCTTTCCGTTATCGCTGAACTCGTAGATATTATCCAGACCCAGGTCCACATACCCTTCACCGTCATCGTAGAAGACATTTACCTGAAGATCCTTGATCAGCGACCAGTCTTCCTGGGTGATCGACATGGTGTGCGTTCCGTCGGATTCCGTATCCCACTTCAGCACGGATGGATCAAACTGATTCTCGGAGATATACTTCGCAACCGCTTCTACATCCATGTCCTCCATGTATTCAACTGCATCCGCATCCACGCCCGGAACGGAACGTCCGCCCAGGAAAGCTCCCAGCAATGAGGAAATGGCATCCGAGCCGCTGGCCCCGCCGCTGCTGCTTCCGCCTCCGAAAAGAGATCCCAGAGGATTTCCCGAACCGCCTGCAGCGATCTGTCCGCTGGTTTCAAGACTTGCAAAGGCCTTGATACAGTCGGAATACTCGGAGCGAAGTCCGATGTTCTTGTAATTGCTTACCGCCGTATTTACACTGGAGGTCTTCCGATACGGGAAGTAGATGGATACGCCGTAGGCATTGGTCATATTTGAGGAAGTACGGTTGTACTTAACGCTCTCCTGCAGTACCTGGGACAGTTCCTTCGCTTCCTTGGTTCCGACCTGTTCTGCAAAATGTACCAGATCCACCTGATCGATACCCGATGATGAGAACTCACGTGTTCCCGCGCGCGCCTCGGATACCTGCTTATAGTTTTCCCCTTTGATCAGTGTGCTTGTACTGTTGGAGAAGGCTGACAGCTTATCCGGAACAGTGGCGGAGAACTCGGCCAGGTCGATCACGGAAAGTGTGGTCTTCTGGCCGGCACATTTCCTGTTACACTCATCTACAAAACCGTCTACGATATTCTTCCCGATCTCAACCGTCGGCATGGAGGTGTTCTTTCCAAGCTCATTCAGCCAATCTGTGTAATACCATCCGATGCCCGGCTCCGTCTCCTCGGAAGCAATAAGGTAATCCGCATAATTGCTGGTCATGATAGCCGTCTCAAGAGTTGCCATCAGACATGCATCATAGCCGATGAAATCAAAGTGCACTCCACCGTTCTTCAGAGCGGTATTCATTCCTGTAAGGTCCATGGAACCGGAACGTTTATGACGTTCGTCGTAACCGTATCCGCTGATGGATCCTCCGCCGTGATCCCAGAAGATCAGCTCATTCCGGTTTGCCGGGTAGTACTTGTCACAGAACTGGATGAATTCGGACAGTGTAGCCGGATCCGTCATGGCCTTGTCACCGGCATCGGATACCAGCTGTGCCAGCTGACCGTCCTGAACCCTGTAGATCTGGTTCGTCTTATTGCTGATGCCGCTGGTCTTCCAGCCTGTGCATCCACCGGTGTAGATAATGATATTTACATTGTCATTCAGCTTGGCCTGCGCCATTTCCCGCATATCGTTGGTGGCCATGCCACTGCGGGACTCCAGGTCGGTTCCGCACATGTACACCATGATGGTAACCTTATCCTGGTTGTTGCCCTTGATCTCCGTCTTCTTCGGAGCAGCTGCGGGACTGACATTTGTATTCAGCTTACCGGTATTGTTCAGACCGTTAAACCAGGCTGCAGCCTCTGTTGAACTCCCTCCGGAGAAACCTCCCAGAAGCTGGGATACGATGCTGCCGCCCCCGCTTCCCGAGCCGCCGCCGGATCCGCCGGGAGTCACGCTTCCGGAGCTGCTGGATCCGCCGCCCGATCCGGAGCTGTCCGATCCGCCGCCTGCCAGCAGAGCTGTCAGACCACCGCCGCCTCCGAGAAGCAGTGCGATGATAACGGCAATGATGGACGTCTTTCCGCGTCCTGCGCCACCGCCTGCACTTGCATTGGATCCGCTTTCTCCGGCCTTCTTTCCGTTGCCCCCGGTCCTTCCCGCGTAAGCGTCCGCACGGCCTACCGGTCCGGTTCCCAGGCCCTCGCCACGACGATGCATCGGCTTGGAAGTACCTGTTACATTTTTATTCCTGTTGCCGCTTTTCGGTTCCATATAGTTTCCTTTCCTTTGCAAATTCAGATCACCTATTTGCAAATCAAAAACATACACACAATGATTATACTATAAATGTTGTGGCGAGGACAACAAAAAATCGTTGTTTTTCCTTATTTTATGCGTGAAAAAGACCGACGAAGATGCTTTCCTTGTACAAACCTTGGCTTTCTGATATACTGAGAATGGATTTTTATGCAGAAACAGAGAAAGGAGAAAGGCCATATGGGACGGATCGCGCATTTTGATATCGCAGCATTTATCATCCTGTCCATCCTTCTTTTTTCCATGCTGTTTCGCAGGATGAACCGGGGACGGATCAACACAACATATATCGCGTTACTGATCTCACTTCTGATCGCAACCGCCACAGATGCACTGTCTGCCGCTCCCCTTTTGTCCATCACGAATCTTGATCTCAGAAACCGATACCGCATGGGGATCAGCACGGTGTATTTCGTATTCCGCATCCTGGCCGGTCCGATCTATATTATTTTCATCGGCCATTTGTCCGGAACCTGGCATCGTCTGAAGAAACACAAGCCCTTCCTGATTTCCTTTACACTGCCTTACCTGTTCTGCCTCGGACTTCTGATCTATAATGTCCGTGCGAAATCCGTTTTTCACTATTCGACGGACGGAGCCTATGAACGCGGCTCTCTGATCGTCGTTTTCTATATCATCGGACTGTATTACATGATCCTCTCCGTTCTGTATCTGATCAAAATACGGAATACACTTGACAAGGAGAAGCTGTTCACACTGTCCATGATCTTCCCGCTGACAGGAGCAGCCATGCTCTTCCAGTATTTCCAGCCTGACATCCTTATGGAAATGTTCTCCTACTCCATCGTTGCCATGCTGATCAACGCCATCATCCTCCGGCCGGAGCATACCATCGATCCGCTGACCGGAGCCAATTCCTACCGTTCCTTTACAACGGATATCCAGAAGTATTTTCGCTCTGATGTTCCGGCGGATCTGATCTTCGTCCGCATCAAGAACAGTACAGCCCTCCTTTCCATCCTGGGAAATGAAGGGCATCAGAAGATGCAGCGCGAGATCGCCGAGCTGCTTCGTCATACCGACACAAAGAAAGACCGAAACCTCTACCATAATGTCTATTACCTGTATAACGGTCTTTATGCCGTTCTTATAGACGGCAAGAAAAAGGACGAATTCACCAGGCTGGAAGCCCGTAGGATCTATGACATCATGAAACAGCCGCTCCACTCCAGTCATCTGGATCTGGACATGGATGCCAGCGTATGTACACTGAACATCCCGAAGGATATCACCAACTGGGATGATCTTGTGGCATTTGCAAACTCCTTCCACTACAACGTTCCGGACGATCAGGTGGTTGTCCTGTCAGAGATTGCTCCCGAGAAGCAGTTCCGGATGAAGAACAACATCGACGAGATCATCAGCAACGGCATTATCAATCACAGCTTTGTCATGTATTACCAGCCCATTTACTCTATTAAGGAGAAACGCTTTACTTCTGCCGAGGCTCTGATCCGTCTCTTTGATGAAAACAACGGAATGGTCTCTCCCGGGATCTTCATCCCCTACGCCGAGAAAAGCGGATCCATTCACCAGATCGGAGAATTCGTGGTTCAGGATGTCTGCCGCTTTATCGCCACAAATGACATGGACAAGCTGGGACTCCGCTACGTAGAAATCAATCTTTCCGCTGTTCAGTGTATGCGGAACAACATCGTTACCAAGGTGAACAGCCTCCTCACAGACTATAAGATCGAGCCCCGGTATGTGAACTTCGAAATCACGGAAACCGCTTCCGACTTCGTACACGACACAGTGAAGACCAATGTCCTGGCCATGCATTCCTTCGGTTTGGAATTCGCGCTGGACGATTACGGAACCGGGTATTCCAATCTGCAGCGTATGATGGACTTCCCATTTAAGCTGATCAAGCTGGACAAGAGTTTTGTAGATGAGTGGGAGGATCCCACCATGCGGCTGGTGATCCGGGATACCATCCAGATGCTGAAGGATATCGGAAAAGAGATCGTTGTTGAAGGCGTCGAAACGAAGGAAGAAGCCGAATGGTTCATCGAACAGAACTGTGATTACATCCAGGGCTTCTACTATGCAAAGCCCATGCCGGAACAGGAGTTCCTGAACTTCATGCGGGAGCAGCGATGACCGGGGAACGTCAAACAGGGGTCAGACCCCATTACAGAATTGTTACATAGATATGTAACAGTTCTGTAATGGGGTCTGACCCCTGTTAGATTTGCTTCTTAGCTGAAGTAACGATCAAGCAGGCCCTTGAAGCCCTTTCCGTGTCTTGCCTCGTCCCTTGCAATTTCATGAACGATATCATGGATCGCATCCAGATTCAGTTCCTTTGCCTTCTTGGCAAGCTTTGCGCGGCCTTCGGTAGCACCGTATTCCGCATCTGCCCGAAGCTCCAGATTTTTCTTCGTGGAATCTGTAACAACCTCTCCCAGAAGTTCTGCAAAATGAGCTGCATGCCATGCTTCCTCGATCGCTGCCTTCTCAAAGAAAGCGCCGACCTCCGGATATCCCTCGCGGATCGCAACGCGGCTCATGGCAAGATACATACCAACCTCACAGCATTCGCCGTTGAACATCTCGCGGAGTCCGTCTTTGATCTCATCCGGCGCACTGTCCGCTACACCTACCACATGCTCAGCGGCCCACGCCTTCTCCTCATCCATCTGATTGAACTTGGAAGCCGGTGCATGGCAGATCGGGCACTCTTCCGGAGCAGCATCACCTTCATAAACATAACCACAGACTGTACATACAAATTTCATTCTGTAACCCTCCTTCATTAAGTAAAGTAAAGGCCGCAGCAAATGCTGCAGCCTCCTGCTTTCCGCTAGTGATATTTTAACATCCGAACCGATCTTCCGTCAATCGTTAATTGCCCCCGTTCCATCCAAATCATAGTAGAACACAACTCCGTCTTCGGCATTGTATACACCGAAATCCTGATCATGAGACTTCTGAATGGCGCTTACGATGGACAGGCCGATCCCGGAGCCTCCGTAGGACCTGGTCCTTGCCGCATCCTCCTTGTAGAACTTGACAAAAACCTTCTCCAGAGCCTCCTCGCTGAGCAGCGGTCCCTGGTTATAGACGGATACACGCACGATGCCTTCATTCTCTTCTACGGTGATCCGTATCTCCCCGCCTTCATTTACGTAGTGGATAGCATTGGAGAGATAATTTGTGAAGACCTCCGACATTTTAAAGGCATCTGCCCATACATAGACCGGCGTTTCATCCGGCTGCGTAAGACGGATCTTCTTCTGATCCATCAGGATCTTATTCGACTGAAGAATACTCCGAATCTGCTGGATCACATCAAAGCGGACGATCTTCAGCGGTTCATTTCCGAATTCCAGTTCATTCAGATTCAACAGCTTCATGATGAGGGTATTCATCTTCGCCGCTTCATCCGTGATCACATCGCAGTAGAAATCACGGCTTTCCGGATCATCATTCACGGAATCCTTGAGTCCCTCAGCATATCCCTGGATCAGGGCCAGCGGTGTCTTCAGCTCATGAGAAACATGGGACAGGAATTCCGACCGCATCTCCTCGATCCGTTCCTTCTCCTGGATATCCTGGGAAAGGGAGGCATTGGCGGATTTCAGTTCGGACACAGTGTCTTCCAGTTTATTCGACAGCTCATTCATGCTGTGTCCCAGCTCGCCGATCTCATCCTTCCGGTCTTCGGGCGCCTTTGCTTCGAAATCCAGTTTGGTCATGCGGCGCGCAACATGGGACATCTGGATGATGGGCCGGGTCAGAGTGCCGGAAATGAAGAGCACAAGACTGGCCTCAAAGGAAAGGATCACCACAGCCACGATCAGGAAGAGACGTGTGGAGAAACGAATGCTGGAATTCAGCTGTTCCAGAGGCCGTTCCAATATGATGATATTTCCGTTATCCAAAACGCCGATAAGGTCAAAGGAATCCTCACGATTCAGGAACTTATACTTCGTCTTTGCATCTCCCAGTGCCTGAATGTCCGTCGCATCAATGATGGTCTGCAGGGAGCGTGCCACATTTTCCGTAACGATCACGGAAGAATAGATCTTATTATTCGGATAATCAACGACAAAGATCGTCGCATTGGAGGGATTGTCTACATTTTCGTAGATCTCTCCTGCGGCGATCTCAAAACGCACCGGCGAACCCGATGCATCCAAAAACAACTGATTACAGGATTCATACGTCGTAATCAGATTGCTTCTGGCATCCAGGATATAAAAGCTTTTTGTCAGATTGTTGCTGACGATCCATGCAGCAACGATTGCGATCACGGTGATCCCGCCCACAAGCCCTACCAGCTTAAAGCGGAGGGAGCGTCGGAACTGTGTCGCATTTCTGAAACCTTTCATCAATCCGTTACCTCAAACTTGTATCCAAGGGCCCAGATGGTCTTGATATACTCCCCCTTTGCCCCCAGCTTGGCACGAAGCTTCTTAACGTGGGTGTCGATGGTTCTCGCATCACCGAAGTAATCATAGTTCCATACGCTGTTCAGGATCTTCTCACGGGACAGCGCCACACCCTGATTCTCCATAAAATAGGTGAGCAGTTCAAATTCCTTGAAGGAAAGCTCCACATCCTCGCCGTCCACCGTAACGATGTGGGCACACGTATCCAGAACGATGCCCCCCGCGGAAATCGTAGTCTCCGCACCTTCCTGCGACGTACGGCGAAGGATTGCCTCCACCCGGGCCACAAGCACGCGCGGACTGAAGGGCTTGGTGATATACTCATCCACGCCAAGCGAGAATCCCTTAAGCTCATCCTTTTCCTCGGATTTCGCAGTCAGTAAAATGATCGGAACCTTCGAGAGCTTCCTGATCTCCTCACAGGCCTCGTATCCGTCCATCTTCGGCATCATCACATCCATGATGACAAGAGCGATATCCTTCGTCTGCATAAAGAGAGTCAGAGCTTCCTCTCCGTCTGCAGCCTCGACCACAAGATAGCCGTCCTTAACAAGAAAGTCACGAACCAGTTTTCGCATCCTCGGTTCATCATCAACCACCAGGATCTTTGTATCACCCATAGGACACCTCCTCCGTGTGAAGTCCTATTCCTCTGCACCTGCAGGAGTTTCTTCAGCTCCATCTGCCGGTGCATCTGCGGGAGCCTCTGTTGTTTCGGAAGCCTCCTCAGAAGAAGCAGCAGGAGCCTCTGTAGCCGCCTCGGAAGCAGCCTCGGTTGCTTCTGTCAGTCCCTCCAGGGAGATATTATTTGCCTCGCAGAGTGCCTTCAGCTTGTCATAATAAGCCTGAAGCTTCTCCTTGGACTGTTCAACCTTGCTCTGCGCCGCATCCAGCATCTGATTATCCGCATTCTTGATCGCATCCACTACGCCCTGGATCGCATCTCTCTGCAGCTCGGCACTTGCCACATACAGATCCTTCAGCTCACCTACCTCAGCGTTTGTGAAGGGAAGGCCCTTCAGCTTCTGAAGATAGGAATCATACTTCGGGATTGCCTCCTGGGAAAGGGTCGTCATCCATTTATCAGAGTCCTTCTCATCTCCTGCGGAGAAATAATCGTTATAAAGCTTAACCGCTTCATCTCTCTCTGCAGCGATTCCGGGAAGATCCGTTCCCACGAATTTAAGGATCTCATCCTGTACGGAAACCGTTGTGGCACCTTCCACTGCGGCTCCGGTGGAACCCTCTTCACTCTTGGATCCACAGGCAGTTACACCGGTTACAAGAACCAGGCCAAGTGTCAGTATAAGCAGTCTTTTTCTCATTTTAAGATCTCCATTCATAAAAGGTTTTCTCATCACGAAGTATTATACCACCAGATCTCCGTTCTGTCACGCAGAGGGAGCGGATTTCCGACGTTTCTTTTTCGGTTCCGGTACGGGGTGTTCCTCCCGATACGCCTTATAAAGGTCCGGCCTTCTCTCTTCTGTCAGTTTCTCAGCCTGCTCCAGGCGCCACGCTGCGATCTTCGCATGGTTTCCGGAAAGAAGGATCTCCGGTACCGCAAGATCCTTGTAAACCTCAGGTCTGGTGTACTGCGGGCATTCCAGCAGATTTTCGTGGAAGCTTTCGTACACCGCGCTGTCATCATCTCCCAGGACACCGGGCAGCAGCCGGCTGACGGCATCCACTATGATGGCCGCTCCAAGCTCGCCTCCCGTCAGGACATAATCGCCGATGGAGATTTCTTCCGCATCAAGGAGCGTCAGCACTCTCTCATCGATTCCTTCATAATGCCCGCACAGCAGTACCAGCGGACGGTCGGACTCACCCGCATAGGTCTCAGCCTTTTTCTGTGAAAATGTGGGGCCCTTCGGGGACAGATAGATCACCCTGGGACAGGCATCCGGCATTCTGGACCGGATATCCGTAAGGACAGCCTGAAAGCAGAGATCTATGGGCTCACACTGCATCAGCATTCCGGGTCCGCCACCATAGATATAATCATCCACATGTCTGGAGCTGTTCTGTGAATAGTCCCGGATATTCCAGGACTTCACCAGGATCCGTCCGGATTTCTGCGCCCGTCCCGTGATGCTTTCGCCCAGCACCGTATCCATCATATCGGGAAACAGGGTCATTATATGAAATTCCATGAACTGACTCTCCTTTCTCCCCGGCGGTCTGTACCTGTGCCGGCTTCGTGCCCAAGGTGACCGCATTTTCGAATTAACAGGTTACGGGACCATGCCCGGGATCACACGGATCACCATCCGCTTCTCCTCCACATGAACCTCCCTCACGAATTCATCCACGGCGGGAACCAGGAATTCCTTCCCCTCCGCTGTCTGAATCTTATAGATCAACTGGGCCGAGGTCTCCATATAATCCGTAAGCGTGCCCAGAACATTTCCTTCTTCATCAACCACGGTACTTCCGATCACATCTGCAAGATAGTACTCGCCTTCCTCAAGCGGTATGGCATGCTCCCGATCCACATAGAGTTCCTTCTGCTTCAGCAGCATGGCTTCATCGATGCTCGGAATCTCTTCAAATCCCAGGATCACAAGGTTCTTGAAATACCTGCAGCTTCGGATGGTAAGAGGGCGATATCCCCCCTTCTCCAGAAGAAAGCAGGTCTTTAGTTCCTCAAATCTGTGGGAATCCTCAGTGGTGGGATACACCTTTACTTCTCCCGCCAGACCATGTGTTGTTGTGATAACGCCGATACGGAAATACTGTTCCATCCTAATACCTCATTCATGCCGATCCGAAGATCCTGCGGACAGAAAAAGAGGACGCTTCTTCCGGCTCATACAGGAGCCGGGAAGAGCCGTCCCACCTTTTTTACCATTGCACGACAGATGTCGTTATTTGATATCCACAATGACCTTTTTGTCGCTTTTAGACGCTGCAGCCTTCACTACGGTACGGATGGCTTTTGCGATACGTCCGCTCTTACCGATCACCTTTCCCATATCTTCGGGGGCTACGGTAAGCTCAACAGTGATTGTGTGCTCGTCAGTTGTCTCGGTTACTACAACCTGATCAGGTGCGTCTACAAGGGATTTTGCAATGATTTCAACTAATTCTTTCATACTGCAATCCTCCCCAAGCCTTATTTCTCAATTCCTGCCTGCTTGAACAGCTTAGCTACCGTCTCAGTGGGCTGTGCACCGTTTCCGAGCCACTTCTTGGCTGCCTCAGCATCGATCTTAACAACGCTGGGCTCCTGGTTCGGATCATAGGTTCCGATCTGGTCGATCACACTACCATCTCTCGGAGATCTGGAATCTGCAACAACAACTCTATATACAGGGTGCTTCTTGTATCCCAGTCTTCTCAATCTGATCTTTACTGCCATTTTGGTTTTCCTCCTTGA
>CADBRW010000261.1 GCA_902797155.1 uncultured Lachnospiraceae bacterium | reverse complement strand
CTGGAGACCGAGCTGAAGAAGACCATCGAGAGTCACCGTCTGCTGATGGAGGAAGCGGCAAGCCTGTCCCGGATGGCGGATGAAATGGTGGAGCGGGGCAAGGCAAGACAGCTTCGTCCGGCCTTTGATTTCCTCATGACCATGCGTCTGCTGCAGGAGAAGGATGCACCCGAGCTGATGGGAATGGTTCTGTCCCCCTTCTTTCTTCCGCGACGCAGGAAGAGCCTCGCTGTGCAGAGCATTGATAAGCTGGTAAATGAGGCACGGGAAGAGGAAGACCTGACGGAGAAGCGGGAGAAGGAAGCGCCGGACCTGGCCTTTGAGTATGAGGATGAGATCCTCAGCAGGATGATCGGGCAGAACTTCGTCATGCTGTTTCGGGAGCTTCTGGACCGGCTGGAACGCTGGAACACCGTGACTCTTCCGGAGTTCAACGCCATCCTGGAGATCAAGTTCGGAAAAGAGATCTACAGAAACAAAGACTATTACGCCTTCCTGGTTCACCTGGCTAAGAAGGAAAGCTATGTGATGAAGGAAAGCTTTGAGGAACCGGAAACCTTTCTGGAACTGTACGCCAGCCGAAGCTTCACGGAGGAAGAGAAGCAGCGTTTCAGCGGAAAGACACTGACGCTGCAGTACGGAACCGGAGATGTGGAGCTGGCAAATGAAAACGGGGAGAAACTGGGAACCGTACAGAATATGACGTTTGTTATGTCGTAATTATCATCCCAAGCTACAGGCGAAGTATCCCCAAATGACAGAGTACGAATAAAACGATACAGAATATAAGGACCACAAACATGGAAGAAAAATCACTTTCAAAAGCAATGGACATTTTCAGCATCCTGATGTCCGGTGAGGAGATCGCGAAGAACCGGCCGGGCACCTCGGAGCTGTACCAGGTCTACTACGCAAATGCGGAGGTCTACGATCTGGTGACGAAGCTTCTGGCCCGTCTGAACATGTCGGTCTATGAATATAATGAAACCCTGTTCGTGACGGCGGGGGAGGGCAACAAGGTCTTCGGTTATACCAATGACGATCTGAAGCGGATCATGGGTCTTCGGAGAAACCGGGAGCTGTATCTGGTGTATTTCATCATGTACCAGGCCCTGCTCTTCTTCTACACGGACTCCGCCACCTACCAGGTGAAGGATTACATCCGGACAGAGGAGCTGATCGATCTCGTCAGCCATGCGGCGGACAGGATCGTAAAGGAAAATGAGGTGTTCAACCAGACCTCCCGTGAGCAGGAGGGCTTCCGCTCCGTAGCGCTGCTGTGGCACGAACTGCCGCTCATGGTCAGCGAGGACAAGGACCGGAACAAAGCCAGCCGCGGGTCACGCCTGGGCTTCGTGAAGCTTACGATGAACTTCCTGCAGGGAGAGAAGCTCTTCCTTTCCGCAGAAGACAGGTATTATCCCACAGACCGTTTCCGTGCCCTGGCAGAGGGATATTTCGAGGATGACAAGGGACGGATCTGGCAGCTTCTGAAGGAGGAATCATAAATGCCGAGTATCAACCGGATACGGGTAAACAATGTAAAATACAATTTCGGGACGCAGGCCTACGATGATTTCACCATGCGTCTCTACGGGCAGAATACACTCTACGATCTGGCAAACGGGGGAGGGAAGAGTGTTCTTATGCTGCTCCTCATGCAGTGCATGATCCCCAACTGTACGCTGGACGAGAAACAGCCCCTGGAGAAGCTCTTCCGGGAGAACTGTGGGAATACCACCATTCATTCCCTGATCGAATGGAAGCTGGACCAGCCGGATGTGAAGGACGGCATGCGCTACATGACCACGGGCTTCTGTGCAAGAAAGGCCAGGGACCGAAGCGAAGAGGAGAGCCGCGAGGTTGCTTCCGTCGAATATTTTAACTACTGCATCTTCTATCAGGAATATAACAAATATGACATCATCAATCTTCCCATTTCCGAGGGGGAGGAGAGGATGACCTACCAGGCATTGAAGAATTATCTGCATGACCTGGCCCGGAGGGAGAACCGTGTGGAGGTCTTCGTCTTCGACAGAAAAGGCGAGTACCAGCGGTTCATCAGCAAATACGGGATCATTGAGAGTCAGTGGGAGATCGTCCGGGGGATCAATAAGACCGAGGGTCATGTCCGGACATATTTCGAGACGAATTACCGAACCACCCGCAAGGTGGTGGAGGATCTGCTGATTGAGGAGATCATCGAGAAGGCCTACCTCGTGAAGACGGAACAGGAGGAGACCCAGGATCATTCCGCGGCGGCGCTGCTCATGAGTATACGGGAGCAGCTGAAGGTGCTGGCGGAGAAGAAAAGGGATATCACCAACTTCGATCATGAGGCGGAGCTGGTGGCACTGCTCCGTGACCGGATCCAGTCCTTCAGCGGACTCTACGATGAGCGG
>CADBRW010000260.1 GCA_902797155.1 uncultured Lachnospiraceae bacterium | reverse complement strand
TTTAAAGATGATACGGCTGCGACCATTACCGTGACATCCTTTACAAAGGACGGATTGGAGAAGATCTGCAGCGGATGGAAGAATCAGTAAAGAACCGGTGAAAACCAGGTGAAAGAAGGGCGGAAAGTGCAGGAATGCTTGCATTTTCCGCCTTTTTTTCGTATCATGGAGGTAGCGGTATATTGTATACAAAGTACGTGTATACATGTATACAGGATGGCCGGCCCGGCATGACGGCGGGCAGAGACGGAGAAGGAAAATGAAAAACAGTGTTGAAAAGACTGCATATGCAAAGGTAAATCTTGGCCTGGATATCGTAGGGTTAAGAGAAGACGGTTATCATCTGGTGAAGATGATCATGCAGAGCGTGGGGATCTCGGACCGCCTGGTATTTGAGCGAAGCGAGGAGCCGGGGATCCTGCTGCAGGTATCGGACAGGAGTACCCTGCCGGATCTTCAGGACATGCCCACGGATGACCGGAACCTGATCGTCCGGGCAGCACGGATGGTGAAGGAGAAGTACGGAATCTCCGAGGGGGTACGGATCACTCTGGAGAAGCACATCCCCATGGCGGCAGGCATGGCCGGAGGAAGCACGGACTGCGCAGCCTCCCTTGCGGGGGTGGCGGAGCTCTTTGAGACGGGTGCAACGCCGGAGGAGCTGGCGGAGCTGGGCGTCCGTCTGGGGGCGGATGTTCCTTACTGTTTAATGGGAGGAACTGCGCTTTCAGAGGGGATCGGTGAAGTACTTACGCCGTTGACACCCCTGACCGGCTGCAGGTTCCTGATCGTGAAGCCCCGGTTCGGAGTTTCCACGAAGGAAGTATATACGGCCTATGACGGTCTGGCGGCACGGGTGGCTGCAGGAGAGGGAGAGATCCCGCACCCGGACATCGACGGAATGGTGGAGGCGCTTACGGAGGGAGATCCGGAGGGTGTCATGTCCCGTCTTGGAAATGTGCTGGAGGGAGTTACCGTGGAGAAGCATCCGGAGATCCTGAGGATCGAGGAGCTGGTGAAGGAAGCCGGTGCATCCGCAGCCATTATGACGGGCAGCGGCCCCACGGTATTCGGAATGCTGCCGGAGGGGAAGACACCGGATATGGATGCCCTGAAGGAAGGGCTTAGTGCGGAAGGGATCCCTGCAGATGTATTCTTTGTAGGCTGCGGAGGATGAGAGCGGAGAGGAGGACCTCTTTATGAAGCTGGAATTTGATCCGGCAGAGTATCTGCCACTGCGGGAGGTAGTATTTAAAACCTTAAGAAATGCCATCATCCGCGGGGAACTGCGCCCCGGAGAACGGCTGATGGAGGAGAAGCTGGCGAAGAATCTGGAGGTCAGCCGGACACCGGTCCGCGAGGCCATCCGGATGCTGGAGCTGGAGGGTCTGGTCGTGATGCTTCCAAGGAAGGGGGCCGAGGTGGCCCGTATCACCGTGGAAGACCTGGAGGAGGCGCTGGAGGTCCGCATGGCCATAGAGGATCTGGCGGTGCGTCTGGCCAGTCTTCGGATCGATGAGGAAGGCAAGGAGAAGCTGAAGAAGGCTGCGGAGGCCTTTGATGCGGCACTGGAACAGAAGGATGTGGTGAAGATCGTGGAGAAGGATGAGCGTTTCCACGACGTCATCTTTGAAGCTACGAAGAACCGGCGGCTGGTGAGCCTGGCCCACAGCCTGCGGGAGCAGGTGTACCGTTACCGCTATGAGTACGTGAAGGATTTCAGTACCCATGACAAGTTGTCCCGTGAGCATTCCCGTATCATGGAGGCGATTTTGGACGGGGACGTGGTCAAGGCACAGCAGTCCATGCGCGGACACATTTACGATCAGCTGCAGCAGATCATTCAAATGATCATGGTTGAGACAGGAGGGCAGGAGGCGTGAAAGGAATCTTTATCACTATGGAGGGCCCGGACGGAGCCGGGAAGAGCACACAGATCGAATTGCTGAAGTCCTATCTTACGGAGCAGGGCTTTGAGGTGCTGATCACCCGGGAACCCGGGGGGACCGTCATCAGCGAGGCCGTACGAGGCGTGCTTCTGAACCCGGAGTATAAGGAAATGAAACCGGAGACGGAGCTGCTGCTTTATGCGGCTGCCCGGGCACAGCTGGTGGGTGAGGTGATCGGACCCGCAGCGGATGCGGGAAAGGCAGTGATCAGCGACCGATTTGTGGATTCCTCCGTGGTCTATCAGGGCATTGCCAGGGGGCTGGGAGTGGAAACCGTCTACTCTGTGAACCGTCCTGCCATAGGGGAGTACATGCCCGATGTTACATTTCTCCTGGATCTCCCTGCGGAGGTGGGGATCGCAAGAAAGAAGAACCAGGCAGAGCTGGACCGGATGGAACAGGAGTCTCTGGACTTCCATAGAAAGGTGGCGGAGGGTTACCGCACACTGGCCGAAAGAGACCCGGAAAGAATAAAAACCATAGATGCCACTTTACCCGTGGATACGATTTGTGATATGATAAAGGGTAAGGTTCGGACCCTTCTTGCGGGTTCGTAAGAATTATCGGGTTAAGAAGTATTGCCCGGAAAGGAGGTCACCGTATGGATTTTCATCAGATCATCGGACACGAAGACATCATCCGGCATTTTAAGAGCAGCATAGAAACCGACAGAGTCGGGCACGCCTATATCCTGTGCGGGGAGGACGAAAGCGGACGGAGTTCGCTGGCATTTTCCTTTGCAAAGACGCTTCAGTGCGAAACGAAGGGTACGGATCCCTGCAACGAATGTCCGTCCTGTAAGAAGACGGATAGCGGGAATCATCCGGATATCATTATGGTGACGCATGAGAAACCGAATGTCATCTCGGTCGATGAGATCCGGGAGCAGGTGGTTCAGACCATGGACATCCGCCCGTACAGCGGACCTTATAAGATCTACATTATAAATGATGCGCAGCTCATGAATCCGCAGGCACAGAACGCGCTGCTGAAGACCATCGAGGAGCCGCCGGCTTACGGCATCGTGATCCTGATCACGAATTCCCTGGAGAAGCTGCTGCCCACCATCATTTCCCGATGCATCACCCTGACCACCAAACCTGTGAAGGAAAGAGATGTTGAGGAGTATCTGAAGGAGCACTACGAGCTGGATGACAAGAAGGCCCGTTTCTGTGTGGAATATGCGCAGGGAAATCTCGGCAAGGCCATACTGCTTGCCACCAACGAGGAGTACGAGGCGCTGCTGCAGTCGGTGATCCGGCTGGAGAAGAACATTTACAATATGGATATGGAGGACATCGCGGATGCGATCGAGGCCTGTTCCAATTACAAGATGAACATAGGTGAGTATCTGGATCTTATGATGGTCTGGTACCGGGACATCCTTATGCTGAAGGTGACCGGGAAGCCGGACAAGATCATTTTCGGGGAAGAGTATTCCACCATCCGGGAGCAGGCGAAGTACCTGTCCTACAATGAGCTGGAAGACAAGTCCCGGGCGATCCAAAATGCCAAGACGAGGATCGCAGCAAATGCCAGGATGGAAGATGTGATGCGTCTGCTCATCCTGACACTGAAGGAGATTTAACATGAAAGAAGTCATCGGCGTTCGTTTTCGGACGAACGGACGGATCTACTACTTCGATCCGCGGGACAATGCGGTGGAGGTAGGAACAAAGGTTATAGTTGAAACTGCCAAGGGCTTGGAATACGGCTGGGTGGTACTGGGACGCCGGGAGGTGGATGAGGAGAAGGTCCAGGGAGGACTGAAGCCCATCCAGCGGCTGGCGAACGAGTCGGACGATAAGCGTTACGAGACGAATAAGGAGAAATCCCGCAGGGCATACGAGATCTGTGTGGAGAAGATCAAAGAGCACAACCTGAAGATGAAGCTGATCGCAGCGGAATATGCCTTCGACAACAACAAGGTCATGTTCTACTTCACCGCAGACGGGCGCGTGGATTTCCGCGAGCTGGTGAAGGATCTGGCATCCGTGTTCCGGACCAGGATCGAGCTTCGGCAGATCGGTGTCCGTGACGAATCGAAAATGTGCGGCGGTATCGGTATCTGCGGAAGAGAGCTGTGCTGCCATTCCTATCTGTCGGATTTCATTCCGGTATCCATCAAGATGGCGAAGGAGCAGAGCCTGTCTCTGAATCCTACCAAGATCTCCGGCGTATGCGGCCGGCTGATGTGCTGTCTGAAGCATGAGCAGGATACCTATGAATATCTGAATTCCAAGCTGCCGAACGTGGGCGATCGGGTAACGGCCTATGACGGCGTAACGGGAGATGTGGCTTCCGTAAATGTGCTCCGCCAGCGTGTGAAGATCTACGTGACGGATGATGAGGACAATAAGGAGCTTGTGGAGTATCGGGTGGAGGAGCTGGTTTCCGGCCCCCGGGGACGCAAGTTCGATACCGATGAATCCCTTCTGGATCCGGAGCTGTCCCGGCTGATGGATGACGGAAACGGAGAGGAAGCAGAGGAGAAGACCCAGCAGAGACGCCGGAGAAAAGAGAATTCCGGTGAGGGTGAAGGCGGATCCGGCAGAGACCGGGGAGGCCGCGGAAGAGGTGACAGAAACCGCGGTGACCGCGAGGAGCGGGGAGACCGTGGAGACAGAAAACGCGGCGACCGCGAGGAACGGGGAGACAGAAGCCGCGGAGACCGTGAGGAACGGGGAGACCGTGGAGACAGAAAGCGTGGTGACCGTGAGGAGCGGGGAGCACGCCAAGACAGGAACCGCGGTGACCGTGGGGAGCGGAATCGTGGTGACCACGAGGAACGTGGCGACAGAAACCGCAATCGGAGAGATGGCGGAAGGAAGCAGGGCGAAGCCACTCAGGAAAAGGGACAGAAGGATACGTCCCACGGCGATGAGAACGGACAGGAAGGAAGACATCATCATCGCAGAAACCGTCGGCCGAATCGAAAGGGCGGAGGTACACATGGAAATGACGCGACTCCGAAAGGGGGAACGAATTGACGACTTAGAGGTAAATGGGTTCCGGATCATCCAGAACCCATCCTTT
>CADBRW010000259.1 GCA_902797155.1 uncultured Lachnospiraceae bacterium | reverse complement strand
CATGACCGGCTTCGGCGCATCCGCACCCGGCGGCGTGATCTTCAAGCATTTCGGCATCACCACCGATGCAGTCATCGACGCAGTCAAGGCACAGCTGTAAGTTTACATAACAGGTGCCTGTCACCTTTACAAAATTGTTACGAAAACAAAGGGGACGGTTCCACATTTGACATGAATTTACTGTCAAATGCGGAACCGTCCCCGTGTTTGTAGGGTGTTGACGGGATTCTCCCCTCGTCATACATCCCGTTTGTAACATTTTCGTAAAGGTGACAGGCACCTATTATGTCAACCGGCGCCGTTCTACAGATCTTCCATCTGGATCAGGGCGTCCTCCAGGATCTTCACCGCATGCTCCTCGAAGTACTCCTTTGAAGCGTAGGAGGTACGGCAGCGGCTTCCGAATTCATTCATTACGGTGCAAAGCTGAGCGAATTCCTCCACGGTGTTCCGCTCTCTGCCCAGATACAGGTAGTATCTCTGATTTACCGGATTCTTGTAGAGCACGTTCTCGCTATCATAATGCTCGCTGAGGAGCTTGGATGCCTGCACGATACTCTGCAGATCCCGGAACTCATAAAGTGCGAAGGGATCCGGCTGGCTTCCCTGCTTCGGAGCAGACTTCGGTGCCGGTCCTGCAGGTCCTGCATTTCCGCCCCTCGTTACCTGGGCTCCCACCTTTCCGGCCAGACCGCTTACGATATTATCGATCATGCTCATGATATCCTGGGGATTGATCTCCGAGGACTTCGGAATATTGATCTCCGCACGGATCTCAGGCCCCTGCTGGATCTGAACCCCATCCGGTCCCTGCTTCTCATCCGGATCAATATCCGGTCCCATGGGGCCGTCCGACTCATTCGAATCAAATTCCGGTCCCGATCCGGGACCATCCTGGTCGAAGTCCGGTCCGTCTTCGTCGTCCATATCCGGACCCGGTCCTCCCGGCATCTCCCCGTCGAACTCGATCCCATTGGTGAATCTGGAAAAACGGGTGTCCAGCTCATCCGGATTCTCCACCCGGCTGATATTGACCATAAGGCCGTTGTTCGCCATAGGGATCGCCTCCACCATCAGTGGCTGTGGTCCCTCGTCAAATCCCATCTCTTCCCTGGCCATCTCCATCAGATCGTCAAAAAGCTCCTTGGCCTTGTCCGACCCGTATGCCAGCTCGGAAACCTGCAGGTCTCTCTCCTCCAGATCCGCACTGTCCAGGATGAATCTTACTTTATTTTCATTTATGCGTTCAAGCTTCATGAATCGCCTTTCCGAGGCCCGCCGCGCAACCCTTTGTAGCGCTACAAACCTGCAAACTCTTTTTCTTGCAATCGCCTGCGTCACCCCTTATGATAAAGGGGAACATCCCGGATCAAAGTACCCGACATGCTTTGATCATATCAGATCCGCTGAACGGGGTGAACTATCACAGCCGCTTACCTCCCTGTGATGCGGAAGAAAGGAGGTAACCCGATCCTGTTCTCTGTATCTCTTAGACAGGATAATCTGTACATGTAAAGACACCGAATGGGACATGCTCCGTGGAGTATGCCCCATTCGCGTTTCCGGTCTGCAGCCGATTAACCCTCGGAGATAGCTCCTACCGGGCAACCACCTGCACAGGCACCACAGCTGATGCACATATTCTCATCGATCACGAAAGTTCCGCCGTTGTCAGAAATAGCTCCTACCGGGCAGGTTCCTGCGCAAGCGCCGCATCCGATGCAAGCATCACCAATTACATATGCCATAGTGTCATCCCTCCTTTTAAGAAATGATATAACGATTGTGAAATCATTTTACACCATATCGCCATCTTTCACAAGGAAATTTGTAACATTTTACAAGGACGAAAATGTGAAACTTTTATTAAATGTGAAGATCCGCGTCGAATCTGCTGCGCAGTCCCTCATTCGCATTGATGAATGCCTTGATGCTTTTGATGTTCTCGGAGACCTCATTCAGCGCCTGCAGCACTTTATGAAAGCCTTCGTATTCCTCCTCGGTCACCTGTCCGTCCATGGAGATATTCACCAGCTTCTTGGAGATATCGTCGATGGACTGAACACTGTTCAGGAATCGGAGGGACAGCCGCTCCAGAGACTCTTGCTTCACCTGTTTCTTGCTCTTCCCCAGCACCCGGTCCATCCCGATGGGGCAGATATTGTTGCAGAAATCCTCACAGAGATAGGGAGCGTTGTACTCCCGCGCCATGATCAGAACTTCCTCAGCATAAGGCTCGATCTTGTCCAGCTCGATCCTCGCCAGACGGCTTCTCTCTATCCCCAGCTGCAGCGCAGCCTTCTCACGGCTGGAAAACACCCCGTTCTTCTCCGCGGCCCGAATCCGTGCAATATAATAAATGTTTCCGGTTGCCTTCGATGCTTTCCTGCCCATTTTTTGTACCTCCAATAAGCGCACAAACACTAACCCATTTGCGGTAGAATAACATAGTATCGTCGGAAAATCCAGTTAAATATTGTTAATCTTTATCTTTCACCCAGGCGCTGTATACCTCCCTTTTGGAGATGCCTCTCTCCGCAGCAACCGCCTTCATTGCCTCCTTCTCCGGCATCCCCTGTTCCAGGTATTTTTTCAAATGTTCCACAAGGCTGAGCCCCTCGTATTTCTCCATCCGCTCCGCCTCGATCTCCTCTGCAGGCTTACCGGCAATGACCAGGACATACTCTCCCCTGGGCTCGTTCTCCCGGTAGTAATCCAGCGCCGCCGGAAGGTCTGTCTTCCGAAAGGCTTCGTGCTTCTTCGTCAGCTCCTTGCACACCGTGACCGGACGTGCTCCCAGCACCTCTGTCAGCTCCTCCAGGGTCCGTACCAGTCGGTGGGGTGCTTCATAAAGGACGATGGTCCTGCGTTCCTGCCGGAGCTCCTCCAGCCGGGCCCTCCGCTCCTTCTTCTCCGCGGGCAGAAATGCCTCGAAGGCAAAGCGCTCGGTCTGCTGTCCGGAAGCGATCAGCGCGTTGACTGCCGCACAGGCACCCGGTACCGGAACCACAGGGATCCCCGCTTCGTAACAGCGCTGCACCAGAACCTCCCCCGGATCGGAAATGCCCGGAGTTCCGGCATCCGTGATCAGGGCGATGTTCTTTCCCTCCAGCAGATGCCCCACCAGCACCTCCGCCTTGTCATATTTATTGAATTCATGATAGCTGGTCATGGGAGTATGGATATCAAAATGTGTGAGCAGCTTTCGGCTGTTCCTCGTATCCTCCGCTGCGATCTCGTCCGCCTCCTGCAGAATACGGACTGCGCGGTAGGTCATATCCTCCAGATTCCCGATGGGAGTCGCTACCAGATACAGTACACCACTCATTTTCCTCTCCTTCTCCCCTGTCATTCTCCGGTCCGCCATGGCATCACGGCTTTCCGTACATGTCCAGCAGCTGACGGGTATAGCCTCCGTCCTTCTCATAGACCACCAGCGTGGGCAGGATGGTAAGCTGCGGCCCGCCCCCCTGCACCGCTTCCAGCAGTACCATGTTCGGCTCCTGATCAAGATAAGGCTGAACCAGCTGCATCCGTTTGGGCTCCAGCCGGTATTCCTGCAGGGTGTGCATCAGCTCCGGCAGCCGGAAAGGCTTATGCACCAGGAAGAACCGTCCCCCCGGCTTCAGCACATGGGCCGCTGCCCGAACCACCTCTTCCCAGTTGACCGCGATCTCATGCCGTGCGATATTGTAGGCGGTCGTGTCATTATGTAAACCGCTCGTCTCCTTAATATACGGAGGATTACAGGTCACCGCATCGTATTCCCCTCTGGAGAAAATGTCCGGCACCTTCCGGATATCCCCTGTCAGGATCCTGCATCGATCCTCCACCTGATTCAGACTGACGCTCCGGCCGGCCATTTCCGCCACCTCCTCCTGGAGCTCCAGCCCGTCACAATGTGCGGCCTTCTCCTTCGCCAGGAGCAGAAGGGGGATGATCCCGGTTCCGGTGCCCAGATCCAGTACCCGGTCCTTCGCCCTTGTCCGGGCAAAATTCGCCAGCAGCACCGCATCCATTCCAAAACAGAAAAAGGATGGGTTCTGGATGATCCGGAACCCATTTACCTCTAAGTCGTCAATTCGTTCCCCCTTTCGGAGTCGCGTCATT
>CADBRW010000258.1 GCA_902797155.1 uncultured Lachnospiraceae bacterium | reverse complement strand
TGTGCCCGGATTCAGCAGCGGTGCCGGTTTTACCTTCATGTCGGCACGCAGGTTGTACCATGCCTTCGGCATCTCGTCTTCTGTGAGATAAATCTTGTACGGGATCTTTGTTTCTGCCATGGTTTTGTCCTCCTTTTTTCTTATTCCGCCCGACTTCGTCGGTGCGGGTACCTTGAGCAGAGTGCTGGGAACAGGAAATAAAGAAAGCCTGTCCCAAACAGTTGCTGCTGGGACAGGCCTGAAATTCTTTCATATGCCTGCGGTGCCACCCGGCTTGATGCATGTACTGCATCCTCTTAGTGCATACCCTGCGATATGCCGGATTTGATAACGGAGATCACGTACTCCGGCGTCCATACTTGCAATTACGCGTTCAGGTTGCCCTCGGAAGTCCATTCGGCATGGAAGCATATTCGCTGCAGTCTCACCATCTGCGGCTCTCTGTGACAATAGAGGCTCTGCCTACTTACTCTTCTTCAACGGTTTAAATCATGCTAACACATTTCCTTCGGTGTGTCAAAGGAAATGTGCCGATGATAGGTTATTTACACGATCTCGAGGATCGTATTTACCATAAGGTCATTCTGCTTCGGGTTCATGAAGCAGAAACGGATGTACTTGTTGCTGAGTCCCCGGATATCGTCACATTTCCGGAGCATGATGCCGCGGAGAGCGCAGTGCTCTGCAACCTTGGAGGATGTGAGCTCATCCGAAAGGATCTTCATCAGCATGAAATTCGCAGACGGTTTGAAGAGCTTGATGGTGCGGCAGGGAGCCATGGCCAGATATACCAGGCTGCGCTCCGTGTGGATCGTGGAACGGGATTCCTCGATGTACTTCTGGTCCTTGAACATGTCGATGCCGGCGATGGCCGAAAGTGTGGCGATATTGTTTTTGGTGGTGGTCAGATCGATGATCTGGGCCAGCTCCTCGTTGTTCATGACTGCATATGCGAAACGGAGACCCGGAACCGCAAAGAATTTGGATACGCTCCGGAGTACCGCCAGATTCTCAAAATCCTCCGTCAGCGGAACGGCAGTGACCTCCTCGTAGTCGTCCAGGAACTCCACATACATTTCATCCACAAGAAGGAAGATGTCCTGCTTCTTGCAGGCTTCGGCAATGGCTGCCACGTCCTCCCGGAGGATGCGCTTGGAGGTGGGGTTGTTGGGGTTGCCCAGGATCAGAAGATCCAGGGAGGAATCCAGGTGACTGATCAGATCCTCAACATCCAGTTCATACTCCTTCTCCTCGTCCAGCTCATAGAAGACGGGCTCACAGCCATAGGCGGTGATCACCTTCTCGTATTCCGTGCTGCTGGGAACCAGAAGCATGGCCTTCTTCGGAGTCAGAAGCGCGGCAAAAAGCCGGAGCAGATCCGGAGAACCGTTCCCCATGATGATCCGTTCCAGAGTTGTATGCGCGTAGTCCGCGATGGCTGTTTTCAGGTTTGCATAGTAAATGTCGGGATACTTGATGATGGAACCGATGTTGTTCGCAATGGACTGCTTTACCGAGACGGGAATCCCCAGGGGATTCAGATTTGCATCGTAAAGCACCGTTTCGTATTGTTCGATCCGTAGTTGATTTGGACTCATTCCGAAACCTCCGACGTGTAGATATTTGGACTTTCAAAACATAGACGAATCTGCTATAATAAGTTGATTTCGTATGTTTATCACACGCTTATTCTATTCTACAACATTCTGAGTAGGATTCGCAAGTTTTTTTATCGGAGAGAGCTACATGAAGGCGATTGTTGAGCAGTATGCAAAGGGCGAGTTTCGGATCGACCGCCCGGACGTACACATTTCAAAACAGAACTTCAAGCTGAACATTGAGGCAGGGACTGTATACGAGGGTTCCTTTTCGGTTGAGAGCAGGAATAAGTTCCCCATCAAGGGAATGGTCTATGACAGCCGTTACCTGCTGCGTTTTGAGAATCACAGCTTCATAAGCCGCCGTTTCGAGGTGCGTTATTCCTTTGACGCCACCTGTCTTGAGGCGGGACAGAACTTCCGCGGACACATTAATGTGATCACCGACGGGGGTGAATTCCGTCTGCCCTACGATATCAGCATCGTTCCGCCCTGCGTGACTTGCGGAAGTGAGCGGATCGATGATCTCTTCAAGTTTGCCGCGCTGGCAGAGCGGAACTGGACCGAGGCTGCCCGCCTGTTCATGAGCGATGATTTCCGCCGCACATTTATCAACAGGGAACCCCATCTGAAGCTGATCTATGAAAGTCTGTTGGACAGCCATTCCGTGGATCAGGCTATGGAGGAGTTCCTGGTTCTTGTGCACAAGAAGCGTACCGTTACCCTGTCTACGGACAAGGCAAAGCTGGATCTGGTGATGCCGGCGGAGACGGAGAGCATCTCCATCGCCCTGACCAAGAATACCTGGGGCTACACCCGTTCGGAGATCCGCAGCAATGCGGAATTCATCATTCCGTCCAAGAAGATCCTTACCTCTTCGGATTTCATGGTGAACTCCTGCGATCTGCAGGTCTACATCTCTCCGGAGCATGTGCCGGACGGTGAGAACAGCGGCAAGCTGTTCATTGAGAACATCTATCAGAGGATCGAGATCGAGATCCATCTCTCCAAGCCGCAGCAGCGGCGGGTGGATCAGGAGAACCGCCTGAAGGAGCAGGAATATAAACAGTGCAAGATCAACCTGATGCAGGCCTATCTGGATTTCCGTATGGACCGTATCGGGCTGGAGGAATATGTGGCCGACACCCTGGAGGCCCTGAAGGTGCTGATGGAGATGGAGCCGGAAGAGGATATGTACCGGCTTGCAGTCATGCACATGAACATCCTCAGCGGAGACTATGCCAAGGTGGAGCAGGAGTTCCTGCGCATCGAGGCGGATGTGGACCGCAGTCTCATGACCAATCAGGAGAAATGTTACTATGAGTACCTGAAGGCCATGATGCTCCGGGATGAGGAGACCATAGAGAAGACCGCAAATATGATCCGCCGCAATTACCGGACTCAGGAGCCGAAGATGTTCTTCTTCTGGCTGCTGCTTTTTGTGGATCCGGTCTACAACGAGGATAAGGGTGCGCTGTACCGGGAGCTGGCGGAAATGTTCGAAGAGGGCGAGAACAGCCCCATCGTTTATTTCGAGCTCTGCGATATCCTGAATTCCAACCCCCTGATGCTGAAGCGGCTCACGCCCTTCGAGATCACTACCATCAAATGGGGACTGCGTCATGACTACATCACGGATGATGTGTTGAATGAATTCGTGAAGCTGGCAGGCCGGAATAAGGAATTCAACAAGCAGATCTTTGACGTTCTTCGTTCCATTTATGACAAGAACGAAGAGGAGCTGAAGAGAGAACGCCTGAAGAGAGAGAGCCGGAAGGCTGAGACGGAGGAAGCCGTTAATACGGAAGAGGAGGATCGGCCCTCCTTCGAGGATGAGGATGATTTTATCTTCACCGGCTTCGACGAGGACGAGGAGAACGGGGAGGCCGAGAACGAAGAGAAGCACCCGGGTATCAGTGATCCTGAGGATCCCTTACGTCTTTCCAGTGAAGATGAGAACTATGACAGAGAAGGGGAGAAGCTGGACCGCAAGGTACAGCAGTCCTTTGACGATAAATTCGACGAGACCATCCGTGCCGAGGAGGAGGAACGGCTCCTGAAGAAGGAGAATGAGAACCTGGAGGTCCTGGGTTCCATCTGTTCCATGCTGATCTCCGCAAATATGCTGGATGCCCGTTATCACAGATTCTACAAGGCAGCGGTACTCAGGTCGCTGAAGTTCATCGGCCTGAATGAGTGCTACATCCGAAGCATGGACCGGACACATTATGAGCTGATCCCGGCCTCCGTTCTGATGTATCTGAACTACAAGAATACGTTGAACGAAGACGAGCTTGCCTATCTCTATGCAAATGTGATCTTCAACAAGTCCGAGCATATGAAGATCTATCATGAATATGCGCCTACCATGGAGGACTTCATGGAGAGCATGATCATGAAGGGCAAGGTAAATGATGATCTGACCGTCATTTATGATGAGTTCCTGGAGCCGGAATCCGTCAGCTCCATGTTCGCAGGCAAGTTGATCAATATCATCTTCCGCAGGAAGCTGGTGTGCTACAACAAGAACATCCGGGCCGTGATCGTCAGCCACAGCGAGCTGTCCCACGTACAGCATGTTCCGCTGGATGACGGTGAAGCCTATGTGGAGATCCTTTCGGACAACGCGTCCATCATTTTCGAGGATAAGGACGGAAACCGTTACGCGGGATCCATCCCCTATCACTTCGAACGGATCGTGGATGAGAAGGCGTACATCCCCATTTGCCGGGAATACAGCCCCAGGGATTACCGGGTGCTGCTGTACAACTATGAGAGCATCGGGGAGTTCACCTATAAGAATGCCCGCGAGGTAAATGCGGCGCGTGAGATCATCAACTGTGACGAGATCTCCGATGATTACAAGCAGTCCGCCTGCCTGGATATCATCGAATACTACCATGAGAACCTGGATACGGATGTGCTGGTGAAGTATCTTCGCAGGCTGGATATCGAATATCTGACCCATGCGAATGCCCGGACCATCATCACGTATCTCATCGATATGAATCTCTTCGACAAGGCCTTTCAGGCCGTGAAGCTGTACGGCTTCAACGAGCTGGATGTACGGGAGCTGTACCGCCTGGCGGATTACGGTGTCCAGGATTCCGAGGGCTTCCTGAACGAGAACCTGATGTCCATCTGCCTGAACCTGTACAAGACAGGTACGGTAAATGCAAATATCCTGACCTACATGGCCATGAATTTCAACGGCTCCATCGATGAGCTGTCGGGACTCTTCAAGCTGGCCAAGGACCGTGTCAACGATGTGGGAACCCTGGCCGAGAACACTCTGGCCCAGATGATGTTTGCCGGTGAGCATCTGGAGTATATCTACGATGTCTTCGCCACCTATTACGGCGGACGCAGCCGCGGCCTTGTGGTAAAGGCCTTCCTCCGGCTGGCTGCCCATAACTATCTGATCAGGGATATGCAGGTTCCGAACTATATCTTCGAAGCCCTGTATGCCGAGATCATGAAGGGCAATATCGACGATGAGATCTCCTCCATGGCGCTGCTCTTATATTTCAGTCGCCTGGAGCGTTATACAAATGAACAGAAGAAATGGATCTCGGAGACGGCGCTCCGCTTTGTGGATGCAGGAAAGATCCTGCCCTTCTACAAGAGCTTCGTATCCTTCCTGGAGCTGCCTCAGGATGTGTTCCTGAAGACCTATCTGATCTACAAATCCGAGAATCGCCGGCAGGTATTCGTCCGCTACAGCACGGGTACCGGAAACCGGGCAAAGGATATGACCAGAGTCCACAGGATGGAGGAAGTGGTCAGCGGACTATACGTCATGGAATTCGTGGTATTCCACGGCGAGCGGCTGGTCTACTGCATCGAGGACGATCCGGAGGGCAACGCCCAGATCGTGGAGAGCGAGGTCCTGAAGAAGAAGTCCTACAACAAGAAGGACCTGAACCGCTTCGAGATGATCAACAGCATGCTGGTGAAGCAGGAGATGCGCAAGGACCGGGAGCTGCTTGAGGATCTGGATGTTTACATCAACACCATCCATCTCTTCGAGGAGAATCTGACACTGCTGTAAGGAGCCTTCGACACAGCGAAGGATCCTGCGACCTGCGGATTACTATAGAGAAAGAGGAATCATATGGCAGACGCATTTTATATCGGAATGGATCTCTGTTCGGATTTCACACAGCTGTCGTACTATAACGACATCACGCGTGAGCCGGAGTCCGTCAGCCAATTGAATAACAAGGAAACCTATCTGATGCCGAACATCCTGTTCCACAGTACGGAAACCGGCCACTGGTATGTGGGAGGCGAGGCTTCCGAGGCCCGGTTCAATGAGGACGGTGTGATCATTGACGGTATCTTCGAGAATCTGGAAAGCAAAGAGACCATTACCGTGGAGGGCGAGGAGTATACCTATCCGGACCTTTTCGTGAAAATGGTGAAGCTGCACATCGACTCCTTCCTGTACCGTTACGAGGATGCCACCATCCGCAAGCTGGTGATCTCCGTGCCTGAGTACAGCAGCAGGATCTATTCTCTGCTTTCCGGTCTGTATAAGCTGATGGATGTTCCGGAGTCGGCCATCGAGATCACGAGCCACCTGGACAGCGGTCTGTTCTACATTTTCAATCAGGAACAGGGACTGTGGATCAATTCGGTTGCCCTGTATGACTACAATGCGGACGGACTGAATTACTATCGGATCGACATTTCCAGAAACAGAACACCGAAGCTGGTAACGGTGACCCACGAGGATTATTCCTCCCAGATGTCACTCAGCAACTACGGAAATGACACCTATCAGATGGATGTGGACTTCGCCAAGATCGCTGACTACGAGATGAAGAAGGCCTATATATCCTCTGTGTATCTGACGGGTGTTGGCTTTACAAATAAATGGATGAAGAAATCCACCAACGTGCTCTGCCAGGGACGCAGGGTGTTCGTTGGCCAGAATATTTACACCAAGGGTGCCTGCTACAGAGCGGTGGGCGGTGAGTACAAGGCTTTCTACGACCAGTTCTTCGTGGAGACCAAGGAAAATGTGCTTTTCGACGTGGGCATCTCTCTGGGAGACGAGAAGGACACCTTTGTGCCCATCGTCAACGGCGGAAAGCAGTGGTACAACATCCGGGGTAAGATACATGTGATCCTGGATGATACCGATACCATCACTCTTGTGTACCGAAGCCGGCACACGGAGGAGGAGAAGCGCGAGGTGGCGCGGATCCACGGCATACCGAAACGGCCGAACAAGACCACGAAGCTGTCACTGGAGGTGGAGTTTGAGAACCCCACGGACGGTGCGGTGATCATCCGTGATCTGGGCTTCGGAAAGCTCTTTCCGACGACGAACAAAGTCTATAGAAAGGAGTTTTCCATCGTATGGCAAAAATAATCGTATGCTCGCCAAAGCAGGCGGAGACTCCCTTCACATTTCTTAATACCAAGGTGGAGATCTACACCTACGAGGAGCTCTGCTTCTACATTTACAACAACACCGTGCTGATCTCCAAATCGGCGCTTTCGGAGAAGCTGTTCAACTGGATCCGCGACGAGCTGGACATGCCGCAGCTGGCGGACCGG
>CADBRW010000257.1 GCA_902797155.1 uncultured Lachnospiraceae bacterium | reverse complement strand
GTGTTACGTCAAATGTAACACTTTTGCAAAGGTGACAGGCACCTATTATGTTTACTCCTCCACCAGGGTCTTGGATTTGGTGGCGCGTTCGAAATCGGAATAGTAGGTGATGCTCACCACGCGGTTGGAGTGGTTGTTCACCGTCAGCACCAGGCAGTTGTTGTTCTTTTTGTTGTAATAGAAATGGGACGAGGAGGAGCCTGAGAGGGCTTTCTCCGCTTCCTGGGCCCGGCCGGTGTACATGAAGGTCATCTCCTTCACGGCAGTGACCTCGGGCTGATTGACGGAAACACCGTAGAACTCATATTGTCTGCCGGAGGTATTGACACCCACCTTTTTTCCGTTATAGTAAATAATGTTCAGCTCGTCATCGGAATGGACGACGATTTTTTCCTTGGAGGTGGAGGTCAGGCTCTTGGTGAGGGTCTGGTTCGGCAGGAAAACCGTCTTCAACTCAGCGGAAATGGACTCCTCGGGAAGATCCAGCAGATCGGAGATGTCCTTGCCGCCGGAGCCAAGGAAGGTCCGGAGCCCCAGGTAGAGCAGGAAGATGACGCCCACGTAAATGATCACGCCGAAGAGCTGTCCGGCAAAGGTGATCAGGTATTCCACAGTCTTGTTGGAATCCGTCAGCCGTGTGGAGATCTGGCGGAAGGGAACTGCGATGGCCACGCAGATATAAGCGTAAATGATGAGCGCGATGATGGAATCACCGCCGGTGATCATGATCTGGAGTGCGGATGCGACCACCAGGAAGCTGAGCAGGATGTACTTCACAACGTTCAGCAGCACATTTACAAAATGCTCGTTGACATTGCGCCGGGCCATAAGGTGGTTTCGCAGGAACTTGAAGAACGCGTTCTGGACGGAATAGAAGACTACGAAGATCACAAGGGCCACCAGGTATTTGATGCCGTATTCCGTTGCGGTCTTGGTGTCTCCGTGAAGCCAGAGGATCATGTCCTGCAGGGTTGAGCTTTCGGAGGCCGTAAGCTCCGTGATGATGCTGCGAAGCGTCAGGTACAGCGCAATGAGCAGCGTGATGTAATAGAGAATGATGAAGAAGAAACGGACGGAGCTCTGTCCGGATTCCGTGTGGTCGCCCTTCTTCTGGAGCCTCTCGAAGAAACGCTCCAAAATACCGAGAACCACGGTGGCGGACACAAGAAAGATGACGACCTTGAGGAGGGAGTCCGTCAGGGGCGTGCGGCTGTCCTGTATGGATTTCAGTATCTGATCGCCGATATCGTTTAAGCTGTGATGCATACCGAAGTCCGCCTTTCTTCATGGATTTAAAGGAAAATGGGACGGCACCCGAGAACCCCGGGCCGACCCTGTGTAGATTATAACACAGATAACACTTGTCGACAAATTCAGGAGGTGAAATGATGGCAATACCCAAGGATCCGTTCATGCTGCTCAGCTGGGCAAATATGAAGCTGAGGGATCTCTACCCGTCTCTCACGGAGCTGGCAGCGGCGGAGTCGGGAGATGCGGAGGAGATCGCCCGGAAGCTGGAGAATGTAGGATATATTTACGATTCGGCAAAGAATCAGTTTGTGATTCGCTTATAATTATGATAATATAGGTATTCGGAACGCATATGTTCCGATTAACAATATTCATCATGCCGGTGCGGGAGGGTCCGCGTCGGATGAACCCCACACGAGAGGAGATATAAAATGAGAAAACCAGTCGTACTTATGATCCTGGACGGTTTCGGTATTTCCGAGATCCAGGAGGCAAATGCAGCGTACATGGCAAAGACGCCGAATATTGATAAGCTGGAGGCAGAATGCCCCTTCGTTCCGGGCTATGCATCCGGTATGGCTGTCGGTCTTCCGGACGGACAGATGGGTAACTCCGAGGTAGGCCACATGAATATGGGCTCCGGACGTATCATTTATCAGGACCTGACCCTGATCACCAAGCTGATCCAGGACGGCGAGTTCTTTAAGAACGAAGAGCTTCTGGCCGCCATCGAGAACTGCAAGAAGAACAATTCCGATCTGCACCTTTGGGGACTTCTGTCCGACGGCGGTGTGCACAGCCACAACACACATTTATATGCGATCCTTGAACTCTGCAAGAAGGAGAATTTCGAGAGGGTTTACCTGCATCCCTTCTTCGACGGAAGAGATACACCTCCGGCATCCGGCAAGGATTACCTGCAGGAGTTGGTGGATGAGGCAGCGAAGATCGGTGTCGGCAAGGTAGCGTCCCTGTCCGGACG
>CADBRW010000256.1 GCA_902797155.1 uncultured Lachnospiraceae bacterium | reverse complement strand
GAGGATGTGATCGTCAGAAGCTACAACGCCCTGGCGGTGAATCCGGATCTGCTGGACTGCGATTACTACCGGTTCAAGGAGCTGGATGTGGGAGCGGTGAATGCCTATGAGTGCGAGTATATGAGCCAATATTCCTGGGCGGATTTCCTGTACAATGATTTCTAGAAGAGGGCGGAACCACCTTGCGGTGATTCCGCCCTCGTTTTATCAGGCGAACTGGCTGTTGTAGAGAACGGCATATTTTCCGTTCAGCTTCATCAGCGTATCATGGTCGCCCACTTCCTTGATGTCACCGTTCTCCATAGGCAGTGGAAGAGATCACACGTGCCATCGTGAAGAATCCCGACAGCCCTGCGGCAGGTCCCAAGACAGTGAAGGATCAGGCCAGAGCGGCAAAGACCACGACGAATACGAACAAAGCAAAAACCGTGAAGCCCAAGGCAAAGAAAGGCCCCATGAAGAAGTAGAAGAGCAGGGTCCGTCCCCATTTTTATCACTATTCTTCGGGCTTTGCCGGAGGCTTACCGTCACCGTCAGGCTTTGACGGTGGCTCGCTTCCGTCACCGGGTTTTCCGTCATGTCCTTTACTTCCGGAAGAAGAGGATGTGAAGGTGATGGCTTCGCCGGTGGATGCAGAACCTTCCGTATAGGCGGTTCCGTTTATGTACAGGGTATGCCCGTTCAGATTGATGGAGGCTGTATCACAGGTGAGTCCTGAGATATAGGAATCGCCGGTAAGCGTCCAGGTGGATCCGCCGGACAGTTCGACATAAACATCACCGGCTGCACCGTCAGAGTTAATGGCTCCGGTAAATGTGGAACCGTTTGTCAGATACAGGTTCAGTCCGGAAATTTCATCAACGATCATATCGCCGCTTATCGACTGATTATCTGCGGTCAGGTTCACTTTGCCGCCGTTGGAGCCCTCGTTTCCCCAGCCGGCTGCCGCTGCCCGGAGGAATACGCCGGAGCTGTCGTTGTTAACGATAGAGGTGCCGGAGAGGTTAATGTCCGCCACGGTATTGTTCACGAAGAAGATATCTCCGTTTGCATTGGTAAGAGATCCGCCGCTCATGGTGAAGGATGCCTTTCCTTCTGCGGCATCTCCTGACATGGACTGGTAGATCATGACTGCCTGATACCAGGAGGACTTGTCACTGTTCTTTGAATTGTTGTCCGCTGTCAGTGTAACATTGTTCAATGTAACGGAATTCTTCCCTTCCACAACCACGCCCTGTGAAGAGGTTGAGGTCAGTTCCGCATCATTTACGGTTATATCGGCAGTGGAATAGATCGCAGGGGAGCCTTTACCGCTGGTGGTGTAGGATCCGCCGGTAACGGTTACGGTTCCGCCGCCCCGGTCAGAGCGGATGGCTGCAGAGGAATTACCGGATGTGGAAATGGTCAGGTTGGTGGCGTTCATGGTTCCTCCGCCTGTGGTCATCAGACCGCCGGAGCAGTTCCCTGACGTGGTGATCACGGAATCACTGATGTTTACAGTAGTTCCTTCCCCGTAGGAGAAGACTCCGTTTGCATGCTTTCCGTTTGTATCCACCACGATCTCGGAGAGGGTGAGAGTTCCTTCGTTGGTTGCAAAGATTGCAGCATTTTCGCCGTAGAAATCGGCTTCGTCGCCATCTGCTTCTCCGGTCTTTTCGACCTTGATGTTATTGTAGGAGAGGGACTCTCCGTCAGCAGTGATGGCATGCTCACCGTCGCCGCTGTTGGAAACGGTCTCGTTTATTGTAATACTATCTGTTGAGGGAGATGTCGCCTTCGATGATTCGGATGTACTTTCCGAGCCGGCTTCGGATGTGCTGTCCGAGGATGCTTCTTTTGAGGAAGTGGATTCTTCAGTGGCCTGTGATGTGGTCTCTGTGGCCGATATGGATGTGGTTGCGGTATCATTTGTTTTTGAAGAGCTTCCGCATCCTGCAAGTGAAATAATAAGTCCCATGGTGATCGAAATGGTTGTTATTTTTTGTCTGTATTCTTTTGCTTTCATAGTTCCGCCTCCTTTGCTTTGAGCTATGTTATGATCTGACTATATTCGATAAAGCTGAAATTTGTCTGAAGAGTCATGGCTTTACAGAGGCCCCGGGTCAGTACCAATGTCCGTACTGATCAGGGGCTTTTTTTTGGGTGTGACAACTTTGTGACAGAACGTGTGATACACTGAGTCCAGCAGGAACAACCATGACTCGTTCTGTACGAGTTGACATAGAAAAAGGATCGGAGGGCAAAGATATGAGAAAGAATAAGATGAGATTCCGGACAATGGCTGTAGCACTTTCGGTCGCATCGGTTTTCGCCATGAGCGTACCCGCATACGCAGCAGAGACTCCCTCTTCCGCGCCGATCACACAGAATACCATCACAAAGTACACAAAGAACATGTTTCGTGATCTGGCAACGAATGGCATCGACGAGGTTGCAAAGCTGATCCCCGGCGGAACGATCATTGCCATGCCGTTCAAGGCGGTGCTGGGAAAGCTCCTGGAAAACGTTGATGACATCAGCAACAAGGAACTTCTGGAAGAGATCAATAAGAATTTTGACAAGATCTCCAAGCAGATCGATGCGGTTTCCGCACAGATCAACGACCTGTCCGCCAAGCTGGACGAGAAGACCGGGATCCTGGCAAAGCGGATCGAGACCGGATTCAATCTGGCATCTCTCAGGGAAGATATCAAAGCCCTGAATTATGATATCCATGAGCTGTACAAGGATATTCAGGATATCATTGAGCGGAAGGAAGACGGAAAGATAACAGATGATCAGGCACTGGTGGAAATGGCTGATCTCTATAAGGCCACCAGAATGGATGACCTGAAGTTCCGGATCTTCAACCTGAAGAATTCCATGAGCGGAAAGGGCGGACTGATTTACGCTGATTTCTACGAGACGATCTATAACGCCTATGCAAAGGACTATATGTTCAGCGGTGAGTTCTTCGGCCTGGCGAAGCAGGACGCGGATGCTCTGACTGCCCAGTATCTTCTTGGATGCGGACTTCTGACCATCTGCCAGTCCACTGTTCCCGAGCTTGCAGAGTTTACAGAGGAGCAGAAGGAAGCGCTCGGTGCAAAGTATACTGCAAGATATGAAGATATCATGGAGAAGCAGAACCGACTGGAGAAGGATGCGAAGGATACGGTTGAAGCAGTGAACTCCGCAGTTGAGGGATATCAGAAATTCTATAATGATAATATAGATCAGTACTACGTAAACTACGGACTGGAGAAGACCAAGATCGACAACGCGAAGGTTACGGTAGAGTTTAAGAATTCCCTGAAGAAGGAAAAGGACCGCCCCAGCTACTACCCGACATCAGCTGAGATCATAGAGATCTGGATGAACGTTAAGAGACGTGTGGAGGGAATGTATTTCACATCTGAGAAGATGAAGAGGATCGTTACTTACATCAAGAAGACATATCCGGGAAAGAGCGTACGGGAAGCATTTAAACTGATGACCGGCATTGATATCGAAGGTAAGTATATCCTTACGGACCCCAACCCGAAACAGGTGGTTGAGAAGAATGATTATGGCAATTTCGGTACCCTGGGCGCAAAGTGCGGGATCTACTACATGGCCATTGATGTGGACGATAAAACCTGTACGGAGAAGGATACCAAGCTGGCAGGAACCGGCAGCGGTACATTTGCAGGACGCAACGCATATAGTGAATCGGGCATGACAGCCTTCTACAATGGCACATTTGAGCTCTGCTGTCTGGATATCATGCAGACGCATAAGACGGTTCCGACTCCTCCCTGCCAGCAGATCTTCGGAATCGAGGAGAAGCATATCATCTATACGAAGTTTAAAACCATTACCGGACCGAAGATCGGTGGTCCTAAGGTTAACGGGATCACTATCACATGGGATTAAATGCAGAACTATAACATGAACAGAGGCGCCCTTCGGAGGCGTCTCTGCTTGTGTCAAATGGTATTATTTTGTCAGAACAAAATTGAGTTTTTGTC
>CADBRW010000255.1 GCA_902797155.1 uncultured Lachnospiraceae bacterium | reverse complement strand
CTGAAGCTGACAGGCGACAGCAACGATTATTTCGGTAAGGGACTGTCCGGCGGAAAGCTGATCGTACGTGCGCCGAAGGAAGCAAATTACGATCCCTCAGAGAATATCATCATCGGAAATGTGGCACTCTATGGTGCTACCAGCGGAGAAGCATATATCGCAGGTATGGCAGGCGAGCGCTTCTGTATCCGGAATTCCGGTGTGACCGCAGTTGTCGAGGGCGTCGGAGAGCATGGCTGTGAATACATGACCGGTGGAAAGGCAGTGATCCTGGGCCCCACAGGCAAAAACTTTGCAGCGGGTATGAGCGGCGGCGTGGCATATGTGCTGGACGAAGAGAGCACACTGTACAAGAATCTGAATAAAGAGCTTGTGCTGATGGAGAAGGTGGATCAGAGAAACGAGAAGGATGAGCTCCGCCGGATCATCGAGGCGCATGTTGCAAACACGGGCTCGAAGAAAGGCCAGTGGGTATTGGATCATTTTGATGAGGAGATCGGAAAGTTCAAGAAGATCATCCCCTCCGATTATAAGGAAATGCTGCACCTGACGGCACAGAATGAGGAAAAGGGAATGAGCCGTGAGGAGGCACAGATCCAGGCCTTCTCAGAGCTTGTAGGATAGGCTTACGGGATTTCCTGCATGGAGCGTTCGAAAAAGAAGTTGATGAGATTCTTGCCCTGGTCATCCGGGTTGAGATCCACATCCTTCGCATTCTGCTTCCACTTCATATCATCGGGAAGAAGCGAGTAGGCGATGTTGTGCTGCAGCCATTCGTAGGCCAGATCATCGGCAGTACGATAGCCGGTTCGGTCTGCATTCGGAACCGGATGCAGGTCGGACAGGGCCTGGCAGATGATGACCATGTCGGCAGTATTTGTGACACGGTAGGAATCTATGATCTTCCAGGTGTCCGTATCAAAGATGGCCCGGTAGGTTTCACCGGCATAGGTGAAGCTGTAATGGGAATCGTCATCTGAAGTAAGACAGAGCTCGTCGGCCGATTGAATGGTCGGAAGCTCTGTGGCGGGTTCACCGGAAGCTCCGGAAGCGGGTTCGCAGGAAGCCTCGGAAGCGGGCTTGTCGGAAGAGCCATCGGAGGATGTGACGGCAGAGGGATCGGACGGATCCGATGCCTCGGCGGTGGTAACTGCCTCGGTGGCAGTATCCACATTTTTCACACATCCCGTGCACAGAAAGAAAACCGTAACAACGGCAAATGTCTGAAGATATATTTTGAAAAGCTTTCTGTTTAACATTTTGATCTTTGCATCCGTTTTTCAAAAGAATAATGAATATTGTACTGATTTTTATCAGCTACGTCAATGATACATGAATGAACCAGGAGGATGAAGTCATGGGTAAACCAACCGGATTTTTGGATTATGAGAGAAAGAACGGACCGGTCGTACCGGAACAGGAAAGAGTAAAGAATTTTCAGGAGTTCCACGGCCAGCTGCCAACCGAAGAGCAGAAAAAGCAGGCAGCCCGTTGTATGGACTGCGGAGTTCCCTTCTGCCAGGCAGGAACGATGATCAGTGGCATGATGTCCGGATGTCCCCTGCACAATCTGGTGCCGGAAATGAATGATCTGGTATACCATGGCAATCTGGAGCAGGCATGGGTGCGTCTGGCAAAGACACACAGCTTCCCGGAGTTCACCTCCCGTGTCTGTCCGGCCCTCTGTGAGGCGGCCTGCACCTGCGGTCTGCACAGTGAGCCGGTGGCAACCAAGGAAAATGAACGCGCCGTCATCGAGTACGCCTTTGAGCATGATCTGGTAAAGGAAGAGGCGCCGAAGGTACGCACCGGCAAGCGGGTTGCGGTCGTGGGAAGCGGACCTGCGGGTCTGGCAGCGGCACAGCTGCTGAACCGCCGGGGGCATTCTGTAACTGTCTATGAGCGGAGAGACCGTATCGGCGGACTTCTGCGTTACGGCATCCCCAACATGAAGCTGGACAAGCGTGTCATCGACCGCCGGGTGAAGCTGATGGAAGAGGCAGGCGTTCAGTTTGTGGTGAATGCAAATGTGGGGCAGAACATTTCCGCAGAGCAGCTGCGGGAGGAATACGACAGCATCATTCTGACCTGCGGAGCATCAAATCCCAGAGATATCCAGGCTCCCGGACGGGACGCGGAAGGTATCTTCTTTGCAGTGGATTTTCTGTCGAAGGTAACAAAGACACTTCTGGACAGTGATTTTACAGAGGTTCCGACGAACCTGGTGGAAGGCAAGAATGTTATCGTCATCGGTGGTGGCGATACGGGAAATGACTGTGTGGGTACATCCATCCGTCTGGGGGCAGCCAGTGTGACCCAGCTGGAAATGATGCCCGAGCCGCCCTGTGCACGTCTGGCATCCAACCCCTGGCCGGAATGGCCGCGGGTAGGAAAGACCGACTATGGCCAGGAGGAAGCTATCTGGAAGTTCGGGCACGATCCCCGGAGATACCAGACCACGGTGAAGAGCTTCAATAAGGACGAAGAAGGAAAGCTCCGGAGTGTTACGGTGATCTCCCTTAAGTCGGAGCGTGATGAGAATACAGGCCGGATGCGCATGGTTCCGGTAGAGGGAACTGAGGAGGAGCTTCCGGCAGAGCTGGTGCTCATCGCAGCAGGCTTCCTGGGAAGTGAAAGCTATGTCACCGATGCCTTCGAGGTTGAGGTGGACGGACGTACGAATGTGAAGACAGAGCGTGGAAGCCATAAGGCAAGTCAGCCGGGTATTTATACCGCGGGCGATATGCACAGCGGCCAGTCCCTGGTGGTACGTGCCATCGCCGAAGGGCGGGCGGTTGCAAAGGAAGTGGACCGTGATCTGATGGGGTATACCAATTTGTAAGCATGCAATTGTTTCTTTCTGTGAAAATATTGTTAACCGGTTGAAAATGAAAAAGCATGTGTGATACAATATGTTGAAATTTGACAACGAAGGAGAAACCGGTCATGCGTACAGAAAGGGATACACAAAAGAATAAAGGCTTCACTCTGGTAGAACTGATCGTAGTGCTGGTGATCCTGGCGATCCTGGCTGCTGTTCTTGTGCCTGCGCTTATCGGTTATATCGATAAGGCAAGGCAGAGGAAATATCAGTACAATGCCAGGGCGTGTTATGACGCAGCACAGGCAATGTTTTCCGAGCTCTATGGAACTCAGGGACCGGTAGCGGACGGAACACCGGTCGTAGGCGGAGCCCAGGTCATATCCGAATCGGGAAATGAGGATCAGGATATCACGAACACGGCATTTGCCAAGAATCTGCTGAAGCTTGCGGGAATAGAAGGAACAAAGAAACCCTATTGCCTGCTCATCGGCGTGGGAAGCAGTGCAGACAATAACAAGGATATTGGAGCCAAAGTTTCCAACCATGATAAATACACGGTATTCTATGTGTTCTACATGGAAGAGGAGAATACCACCCCGTATTATTTCTACAACGGAGAATGGACAGAGACGAACCCCAGATTTGAGGGATCGAATACTCAAACGGAGATCTTTGACAAGAACAATGTCGTAAAGAAGGGCCCCATGAAGGGAAAGAGGATTCAGTATTATCTGATCTCAAATTATACAGGAAAAGGATCCTTTGAAAAAAACAGCAAATTGTGGACCTGGTTAAAGAAGATGAAATAAGTATCCGAAACGAACGGGAAGCGGGCGTGAGAGAGGGACAATCCCCATGTTACATGAAAATGTGACACAAGGATTGTCCCTCTTTCACGTCAGACTTTCCCCAAACACCCATTGACATAGTAGGCGAATGGTGTTATGATTGCAACATCGAATTTAAAGAGGGGGCGTGTGAAGGATGAAAGTGTCAACCAGAGTAGAATACGGGCTGATCGCCCTGACGGACATTGTGATCAACAGCGAGAACGGTTCCAGCGTATCGGCTCCGGAGATCGCGCAGCGACAGAAAATATCCCATAAGTATCTGGAACAGATCCTGCTCCTGCTTCGGCAGGCCGGATTTATCACGGCTACAAAGGGACTTCGGGGAGGATATACCCTGACATGTCCGCCGGACAGGATCACTCTTTCGGACGTCCTGAATGCTCTTGATATGAACATTCTGGCGGAAATGGATCCGAAGGAAGAGGAAGGCGGGCTTCGGCCGGTGATCAACGACTGCTTTTGGGAACGGATCAACAATAGTATCAACCAATATGCGAAGAGTGTGACAATGGACGAATTTGCCGCACAGTGCAGAGAGAGATCTTCGGGGAACTGGGACCTCTATGTGATCTGAGGTCGGAGTGATAGTGAGTCGTATATGGGAACAGGGTGCGGTTTTGGAAGGTAATAATACAAATCAGGAAGTACAGTTTAATACAAGACTCCTTCACGGAAGGACGGCAGCGGGATACGGACAGAGGGAGATCCTTCCGCCCATCTCACAGGTGACGGCCTTCCAGTATGAAAATATGGAGGAGCTGGAAAAGGTCTTTCAGCATAAGAGTATGGGCTATGCCTATACCCGGATCGGAAATCCCACGCTGGCTGCCTTTGAACAGAAGGTGAATGAACTTGAGGGAGGCTCCGGCGCGGTCTGTTGCAGCAGCGGGATGTCGGCGATCTCCACGGCACTTCTGGCGGTCTGCGAGAGCGGAGACGAGATCGTCGCAGGCAGCGGCCTGTATGGAGGAACCATCGATCTCTTTCACGATCTGGAGAAGCTGGGGATCCACACTACATTTGTAAAGGAAATGCGCCGAGAGCTGCTTGAGGAAGTGATCACGGACCGGACCAGAGTTATCTTCGGAGAACTGATCAGCAATCCGTCTCTGGAGGTGCTGGACATCACGGAGGTGGCTGAGGTGGCGCATGAGGCGGGAATTCCGCTCTTCGTGGATTCCACGACGGCTACACCGTATCTGGCAAATCCCATCGCCCTTGGTGCTGATGTGGTGATTCACTCCACATCTAAGTACATCAACGGCGGAGGAAATTCCATCGGCGGGATCATTATCGACGGAGGGCATTTCCGTTGGAATTTTGAGAAACACACGGCGCTTGCCGAATTTCGGAAATATGGGAAGATGGCCTTTCTGCTCAGGCTTCGTACGGATCTCTGGGAGAATCTCGGAGGATGTATGGCTCCCATGAACGCATTTCTGTCCTACATCGGTCTGGATACACTGGGACTTCGAATGGAACGGATCTGCGGGAATGCGGATGCACTGGCGAGGGCATTGGAGAAGGAGCCGGACATAACGGTGAATTATCTGACGCTTGAG
>CADBRW010000254.1 GCA_902797155.1 uncultured Lachnospiraceae bacterium | reverse complement strand
ATTCTTCCAGTCCAAGGTGGCGAAGCCGGTCTGTTCTGCTAAATTCCGTAATATATCCAGCATCTTTTATCCTCCTTATCCCACTGCATCTGCAGTGGTGAATCACCATGAAAATGAAAATTAGTCAAGAGTTGCCAGTGTATCGCCGGCCTCTACGGAATCACCAACACCTACATTTACGGATGCAACTGTGCCATCCTCAGGTGCTACGATCTCATTCTCCATCTTCATAGCTTCAAGGATCATCAGAACTTCACCCTTCTTTACAGACTTGCCTGCCTCAGTCTTGATGCTGAGGATCTTGCCGGGCATCGGAGATGCAACGGTTACGCTGCCTGCTGATGCAGGTGCTGCCTTCGGTGCGGGTGCTGCTGCGGGAGCAGGTGCTGCCTTCGGTGCAGGTGCTGCTGCCGGTGCGGGTGCTGCTGCCGGCGCTGCTCCGCCGGAAGTCTCCTCTACTGCTACATCATATGTGTTTCCGTTAACTGTGATTCTGTAATTCTTCATGATTATCCTCCTAATATATGTAATCCTTTGAAATCATCTGATCTATCGTACTCTGCGGATGGAACGAACCACCAGAGTATCATTGCTTGCCGTATATGCCGGCGGATGTACCGGGCCTGCTGCTGCAGCTGACTCGGAAAGATATGCCTGCAGTGCGGCTGTGATGACTGCGATCAGCTCGCCGTCTGTCACTTCTTCTGCTGCTGCCGCTGTTTCCTTTGCGCCTTCGGTCCGTGCTGCCTGAGATACGCCGATCGGACCTGTGGGGATCGGAGCAGCCTTCGGTGTTTCCTTAACCGGCTTTGCAGTCTTCGGAGCACCCGGCTTCTTGATCTCCTTACCAAGGAGCTTCGGTACAAATCGAAGCAGATAGATGATCAGGGCGATGAAGATCAGAACACAGAACACAACGCCCATACCGACGCCCATGTTCTTCGCACCGTTAAGCAGCAGCTCTGATGTGCTGTATACGGCGGAAACCTCAACCTCAATAGGATTGTAAGGGATCACCGGTGATGATGACTGTGAGCTCATGATGTATTCCGTAAGGAAAGCCTTGGCAGATTCCGTACTGAATCCCATCTGAGAGATATACTCATCCTTCTGTACATACTCATCCGTGGAGGTATAACCGCTCATGGAAGCGTAATAATCCAGCTGCTGAAGCTCCTGCTCATAACGGGCATTGAAGAGCTTGTTCTCCTCATAGGAAACGGTTACACGTACGTCACGGTTTTCAAACTTGGCAATGATGGAGCAAAGGACGTCGCCCTTTGAACCGTTTTCAAATGTAACAACATCATCTGATGTATCAAAGCCAACAAAAGTACCAACATTATCCGTAGTCTGTGCCTGTTCGAAGCCCTTTACAGCACCCTTCTCGACCTCATCTCCGTCGCTCTTCAGGTACTCTGCAGTGGCTCCTGTCACATTATGATAATTGGTGACGATAGACTTCGTCGTATCGATCATAATGCTTTTGTCATATTCGAAATTAGGAGTCTCCTTGGTGGAGCAGGCCGAAAGACAAAAGAGAAGCATAAGACACAGGATCGGTATTAATTTTTTCTTCATACTCGTCCTCTCCTTTTACAGGCTGGCATGCTTCTTAGCCGGCCCTTCCTCCTGCTTGGTTGCCAGCATTTCAAATGCTGCGATCACTCTCTTTCTGGTTGCATCCGGCTCGATGATGTCATCCACATAACCGCGTCTTGCTGCTGCAAGCGCACTGCCCTGGAGCTCATCCAGCTTTGCTGCGATCTCCTTCTCCTTTGCAGCCTTGTCTTCAGCGGCTGCAATGTCATCCGGATAAATGATACGCGCCGCCATCTTGGAATCCATCATTCCGATCTTGGCTGACGGCCATGCGTATACAACATCCGCACCCAGAGACTTTGAATTCATGGTGATGTAAGCAGAGCCGTAAGCCTCACCTACGATCACGGTAACCTGCTCAACCGTAGCCTGCGCATAGGCAAAGGAAAGAGCTGCTGCAGCTGCGGAAATGGTCTTCTCCTCTTCCACGGTTGCGGCAAAATTCTTTACATTTACCAGCGTCAGTACGGGGATGCTGAAGGCGTCACAGAAGTTCACAAACTTCGCAGCCTTGGTAAGACCGGCAGAGCTGAGGGTTGTGTCGGCATTTGCCACACAGCCAACCGTTGCGCCGTTCAGACGCATGAATCCGATCTTCACATCCTTCGCATAAGCCTTCTTCACTTCTACAAACTTGAGATCATCCGCAATATTTGTCAGGATGCCTTCTGCATCCATGGTCTCGATGCCGGGGATCGTACGATTCAGCTCATCCCCACAGGATACCATTGCAATATCCTCGTTGTTTGAGGGGAGCATTCCCACCAGCTCGCGGATCTCGGAAAGAACCTCAGCCTCCGTGTCGCATACCGCATCCACCAGACCTGTGTTCTCACTGATATAGGAAGCTGCGGAGGTATCAACCTTACCCTCGTAGTTTCCATCTAATGCATTCGGACTATTAACGAACAACTTCGCATTCTGTGCTGTCATAAATGTGAAATCTGTCAGAGAGGGGATCATAGCGGTTCCTCCTCCGCAGGTTCCGAAGATTGCTGTGATCTGAGGGATCACACCGGATGCCTTCGTCATCTTCCGGAAGATCCGGCCAAAGGCTGTCAGTGCATCCGTAGCCTCCTGAAGACGCAGTCCCGCACAATCCACCAGTCCGATGACCGGAGCGCCACATTTCATGGCCAGATTGTAAAGATTTGCAATCTTCTTTGCGTGCATCTCGCCGATGGAACCTCCCAGTACGGAAGCATCCTGACTGTACACATAAACCAGTTTCCCGTCGATCACACCATAACCGGTCAGAACGCCATCCTTCGGAGTCTCAAACTCCTTCAGATTGAAGTCCGTATTCCTGGCTGTGACATAAGCACCGATCTCAACAAAGCTTGAGTCGTCAAGGAGCGCTGCGATACGCTCGCTTGCAGAGTACTTAAGTTTCTCGCTCATTTCTAGTCCTCCATTTGTTTAAAATTCAGGGTCATTTTGATCGAAGACCCATTTTCGCCCAATATATTGTATTACTTTTGCGTTCGCTTTTCAACTTGAAAATGAAGGAATTGTATCAAAATTCCGACATAAAATACACATAAAAAACCTCTGTACCGCAAATTCCTGCAGCACAGAGGTTTCAATTCCTATTTAAAGGATGTGATCACTTCACGATTCTTTGCGATATAGTCGATTAGGGAAATGACGGTGAGCGCCATTGCCAGGTAAATAAGGCACTGCTCCGCCACATACACTGCTCCGTCTCCGGGGTTTCCGGTACCGGAAACTTCATTGAAATCACAGATCAGCAGGATCACGGTGAACATCTGAACTACCGTCTTCACCTTGCCCCACATGCTGGCGGAAATAACCTTTCCGTTGTCAGCTGCGATCAGGCGGAAGCCGCTGATGGTGAACTCTCTTGCGATTATGACGATAACGATCCATGCCGGAAAACGTCCGTTACTGCAAAGGGCGATGATGGCCGAGCAGATCAGGAGCTTATCCGCAAGAGGATCCATGAACTTTCCGAAATCCGTTACCAGATTGTTCTTTCTGGCCAGATATCCGTCAAAGAAATCCGTAACCGATGCCAGACAGAAGAAAATCAGTGCGTACCATTTTCCACCGGGAATGTCCGGAACCAGCATGAAGAAGATAAAGACGGGGATCAGGATAACCCGGAAAACCGTCAGTTTATTTGGAAGATTCATAATCTGTTTCTCCTTTATCAATGCTTTCGACAAGCATAAGTAAAATTATACTTCATTTACCCGGGTAATGCAACCTTTCTGATAAAAGTAAAGGCATATGAACGGGATCACTCGCTTTCAATCAGCTCGGCCGTAAGGTCATACTCTGCGGCACCTGTGATCCTTGCGGGAAGGATCGTACCTGAGATCAGCTCCCGGTCCGCGGAAAGGAACACCATTCCGTCCACATCCGGTGCATCCCTGTAGGAACGGGCCACATAGACATCCTCCTCCGAAAGATAGCCTTCGAT
>CADBRW010000253.1 GCA_902797155.1 uncultured Lachnospiraceae bacterium | reverse complement strand
GGATAATATTCCGAGAAGGATAGCCATCGCTTTCTGGATCTATATCCTGGCACCCCTTGTGGCCATCGGGATCCAGGCGATGATGAGCGGCATACAGTTTATCATACTGGCAACGGTGGGAGCCGCGGTATATATGTATTCGGCGATCATCCGGGAACAGACGGAACGCTACGAGGCACAGCAGAAGGAGGCCGGGCGACTGGAAACGGAGCTTTCCATGGCGACACGGATCCAGGCGGATACGCTTCCGAATATCTTCCCTGCTTTTCCGGAAAGAGATGACTTCAATATCTATGCATCCATGAATCCGGCAAAGGAGGTTGGAGGGGATTTCTATGATTTCTTCCTGATCGATGAAAATCATCTCGGAATCGTAATGGCAGATGTATCAGGAAAGGGCGTTCCGGCAGCGTTGTTTATGATGATTTCGAAGATCCTGGTCCAGAACTATGCCTCCATGGGGCTGGAGCCCAAGCAGGTACTGGAAAATGTAAACCGTCAGATCTGTCTGAACAACCGGGAGGAAATGTTTGTTACCGTATGGTTCGGTTCTCTGAATCTGGAGACTGGAAAGCTGGTGGCGTCAAATGCAGGCCATGAGTATCCGGTTCTGAAGAAGCCGGGCGAACATTTCGAACTGATCAAGGATAAACATGGATTTGTCATCGGCGGTATGGAGGGCATGAAGTACAGTCAATATGAACTTCAGATGGATCCGGGAGCAAAGCTGTTCCTTTATACAGATGGTGTGGCTGAAGCCACAAATGCAGAAAACGAGCTCTTTGGAACTGACCGGATGGTGGACGCTCTCCGGCTTGCGGAAGAGGACTCTCCGAAGGAGGTTCTGGAGATGGTACATGCGGCTGTTGACAGCTTTGTTAAGGAAGCACCTCAGTTTGATGACCTGACCATGTTATGTATTGAGTACGTGGGAAGAGAGAAAACAGAGCAGGCAAAAGAGGATTAATGCCGGAGAAGCTTATGATCAGAGAAAAGGAATTTGAGGAGGGAAATGGAATGAAGAAGAAAACACCGGGTTTCGGAGAGTATACACTTCAGCTGCTTACAAAGAATTATACCGTTACACCCTGTGATCTCGGAAGTGATGCCAAGCTTTCAAAGAAAGGATTCCACTTTGAGACGGAAGCATATGATGTAAGCGGTCTGGGACATCTTTGCATTATGAAGATGAAAGGGCTTGCAGGGCTGATGAGAATGGAGACAGTGGTCCTTGCCGTGACGGATAAGGATGTGCCGCTGTATAATGTGGACTGGATCGGCGCCATGGGCAGGGAAACCCAGATCATGGAGCTTTATAATGACCAGATTTCCTTCCAGCCGGACAGCCTGCTGCAGGCGTTCCAGAAGATCAAGGACCGGGATGCCGAGATCACGGATTATACAAGCGATGGAGCGCATTGGTACGATGATATCCTGTATCCCTGTTCCTATGCAAAGAAAGGAAAGAAGGTGTCCGCCAGACTTCACCGGGCAGCCCGTGACTGCACCAGAGTATTCCTGGCCAGGACTGCACAGGCTCCCTCGTGCGACCCGGAAGTCAAGAAAGAGAAGGTACGCAGCTTTGCGGAAACTCTTTACTCGGAAGGCGGTCCGGCCGTTGACATGCTTACTCAGCTGTTCGGAGAGGAAACAGCGAAGCGCGTGATCCTCGGTCACATGTATGGACTGAAGGACCCGGAATAGAAGAGAAGGGAGAAAGGGAATGGTATTTCCGGCTTATATCTGGATACTCTGTTTAGCGGCATTATTGATAAGCTCTATCGGTTTTAAAAAATACGTTTGGTTCATTTCCCTCGGATACGGATTCTCCATAGCCGGAGAGGGTCTCCTCATGCTGATCCTTTTCGGTATCGACGGAAAACTGACGGCAGGTACGGTGCTCTGCTGTGCGGTAATGATCATGTACGGAATGCGGCTGGGCGGCTATCTTGCCTATCGGGAGATCAAGAGTGCTTCCTACAGTAAAAACATGACCGGTGAGATCAAGGAGACGGTTCCTTTCGGGGTCAAGATCGCGATCTGGATCACATGCGCCTTGCTATATGTGCTGCAGGTTCTTCCTGTATTTTACCGGTTCAGTAATGACAGCGGTTCCAATGCGTGGACCTATATCGGAGCGGCCATTATGTTCTGCGGGATGTCTTTGGAGACTGCTGCCGACTATCAGAAGAATATGGCGAAAAGGAAGAATCCGAAACGCTTTGTGGACACAGGCCTTTATCGCGTGGTACGCTGCCCGAATTATTTCGGGGAAATGCTCTTCTGGACGGGCGTCTTTCTGTCCGGGATCGGTGCTGTCACCGGATGGCAGTGGCTGCTGACTTCGCTGGGTTACGTCGGGATCATCTATGTCATGTTCAGTGGCGCCCGCCGTCTGGAGATACGGCAGAACAAGAATTATGGAAATGATCCGGAATATCAGGAATATGTCAGGACGGTTCCGATCATGGTACCGCTTATCCCGCTCTACAGTGTGGAGAAGCATAAATGGCTTGTGGCTTAAGTATGAAAAGGAGAAATGAAAATGGAACTGATCAAAAGCTTTTCGGTAGATCATATGCGTATCGTTCCCGGTATTTTCGAGAGCCGGGTGGACCGACTGGGCGACTATGCTGTTACAACCTATGATATCAGATTGAAACGGCCGAACAGGGAGCCGGCCATCGATGTTCTGGCCATGCATTCGCTGGAGCATATCATTGCAACCTATCTTCGCAATGACCAGGACTGGAAGGATGAGGTGATCTACTGGGGGCCAATGGGATGCCTTACAGGTTTTTACCTCATTCTCAAGGGGAACCGTGCTCCGAAGGAGATCTTCGAGCTGTTGCTGGGGGCGTTCAGATTTGTGGACAGCGTAGAAGAGGTGCCCGGTACTACTCCTGAGAATTGCGGGTATTACCGTATGCACAACCTTGAAATGGCGAAATGGTATGCAAATGAGTTTGCTTCCTATCTTGAAGCAAATGCGGACAACGATGCTATCTTTGAGTATCCGAAGACGGAACGCCTTGTGACGGACGACGGACAGCAGTTCTTCGATTCGTAGGGTTCATATGTGACGGGATGGGGTCCGGGATGGGGGTCAGACTCCCCGAAGGGGGTCTGACCCCCATCCCGGACCCCATCCTGTCATTTTATACCATAAACGAAAAAAGAGTATTCAAAAATGAAATGGGATATGTTACAATATATCGCTAGTGAATTCATTTGATAAGGAGTAACCATTCCATGGGAGTATATGAGGAACTGATCGAGCGGGGACTGATCGCTCAGACAACTGATGAGGAAGAGATCCGTGAGCTGGTGAACAGCGGGAAAGCGGTATTCTACATCGGCTTTGATCCGACGGCGGATTCCCTGCATGTGGGACATTTTATGGCCATGTGTCTGATGAAGCGCCTGCAGATGGCGGGTAACAAGCCCATTGCTCTGGTAGGCGGTGGAACGGCCATGATCGGTGACCCCACCGGTCGTACGGATATGCGTCAGATGATGACGAAGGAGACCATCCAGCACAACTGTGAGTGCTTCAGGAAGCAGATGAGCCGTTTTATCGATTTCGGTGAAGGCAAGGCCATCATGGTGAACAACGCGGACTGGCTGATGGATCTAAATTATATCGAGTTTATCAGGGATATCGGTTCCCAGTTCAGCGTAAATAAGATGCTGGCAGCGGAGTGCTACAAGCAGCGCCTGGAGCGGGGGCTGAACTTCCTGGAGTTCAACTATATGCTGATGCAGAGCTATGACTTCCTGATGCTGTATCAGAAGTACGGCTGCAATATGCAGTTCGGTGGGGATGATCAGTGGTCTAACATGCTTGTCGGAACGGAGCTGATCCGGAAGAAGCTGGGCAAGGACGCTTATGCCATGACCATCACTCTGCTTCTGAATTCAGAAGGAAAGAAGAT
>CADBRW010000252.1 GCA_902797155.1 uncultured Lachnospiraceae bacterium | reverse complement strand
CGGCGAAGACTGCCACATCGGCGTCTTCTGGGGCGACACCCCGTCGGAAGACAAATTCTGGCAGCAGAACTGGGACTGCGAGAACGCTGTGACCAACATCCGCATGGATGACCCCATCGTGAAGATCTACCTCTTCCCCATCGACCGGTAGACTGGGCAGGTTGACATAAAAGGTGCCTGTCACCATTGCAAAATTGTTACGCTCATGTAACAGTTTTGCAATGGTGACAGGCACCTTTTATGTCAACCGAGGAACAGCTCGCCCACTTCCAGCTCCGCCTTGCCGGCGGTGGCTTCGGTGATGGCGGCCGTGATTCGCGGCACCAGCTCCTCCGGCACATCCGCCGTGAGGGTGATGTTTTCCAGATACTCTATCGCAGGTTCCAGCTCCGCCTCGCGGAAGATATACTGGATCTTTCCCAGATCCGGATACGAGATGCGGCAGGTCATCTTCCGTTTCGGACGAATCTCCGTGATCCTGCTGTTCTTCACCGCCTCCTGGGCTGCCTCGGTATAGGCCCGCACCAGTCCTCCGGTCCCCAGCAGGGTTCCGCCGAAGTACCTGGTCACCACCACCAGGGCTCCCACCAGGTCCGCTCCCGCCAGCACGTCCAGCATGGGCTTCCCGGCGGTCTGGCTGGGTTCCCCGTCATCGGAGAACTTCTCCGCCCCCACCAGACGGTAGGCATAGCAATTGTGCCGGGCATCGTAGTATTTCTTCCGGATGCCGGCGATCCTTTCCGCGGCCTCCTCCGGTGTATCCACCGGAAATGTGATGCCCAGGAATCTGGACTTCTTCACCACAACCTCGGAGGTCCCTCCTTCGATCAGTTTGCAGATACGCTCTGCCATAGTCCAACCTCTTATTTCAGGAGCTTCTTCAGCTCATCCATAAATGTATTCACGTCCTTAAATTCACGGTATACCGACGCAAAACGTACGTAGGCAACCTCATCCAGGTCACGGATCTTGTCCATGACGATCCCGCCCACAACCGAGCTCTCCACCTCACGGAGTCCCAGATTGAAGATCTCCGCCTCAATGGCATCCACACAGGCTTCGATCTGATCCATGGTCACCGGACGCTTATGGCAGGAACGTACCAGACCCTTTTCGATCTTGGCGCGGTCATAGACCTCGCGTGTACGATCCTTCTTGATGATCATCAGGGGAATGGTCTCTACCTTCTCATAGGTCGTGAATCTCTTCCCGCACACATCACACTGACGACGACGCCGGATGGAGCTGTTGTCATCCGCCGGCCGGGAATCGATTACCCTGGTATTCTCATCTCCGCAAAATGGACATTTCATAAGTTTCTTCCTCCTCTTTCTACACCCTTTTCTTATTCACTGATGGTCTTCGCAGGACACTTCTTTGCACAGGCCCCGCAGTTCACGCACTTCTCATAATCGATCACCGGAAGATTGTCATGCATCTCGATAGCATCCACCGGACATTGCTTCACGCACATGGTGCAGGCAAGACAGCCCACACTGCAGGCCTTCTTCACATCCAGCCCCTTATCCTTGGAGCTGCAGCGGATATGATGCTCCTTGGATGCCGGCACCAGACCGATGAGATGCCGGGGGCAGGTGCTGACACATTTTCCGCAGGCCACACATAGCTCCGGGTCCACCACTGCGATCCCGTCCACCATGGAAATGGCACCGAACTCGCAGACACTCGCGCATTCTCCGTAACCCAGGCATCCGAAGGCGCAGGCCTTCGGGCCGCCGCCAGGTGTATTGATGGCAATGCTGCACACCTCCGGACCTACGTACTGATATACATCCTTTGCCTTGTCACAGTCACCTCCGCAGTGAACGAAGGCCACCATCCGCTCCGCGGGCTGTTCTGCTCCGCCGCCCATAATGGCGGCAACCTTCTCAGCCACAGCCGCACCTCCCACGGGGCAGGCATTTGTAGGTGCCTGTCCTTCCGCAATGGCCTTTGCCAGACCGTCACAGCCGGGATACCCGCAGGCACCGCAGTTGTTTCCCGGAAGCACCTCCCTCACCGCGGTTTCCGTTTCATTTTCCTCTACCTTGAACACCTTGCCGGCCTTCCCGAGAAGAAGTCCCACAAGGATTCCCACGCCACCGATGACGCCGGCGGCAATCAGGGTTCCTGTTACGTCCATATCGTTTCCTCTCTACATCAATCCTGAGAACCCATTGAACGCAAGGGCCATCAGCCCTGCCGCGATCAAAATGATGGGTCCGCCCTGAAAGGCCTTCGGTACATTGTTTCTCTCCATCTTCTCACGGATACTGGCCAGAATGGTGATTGCCACCGCGAAACCAACCGCAGAGAAGAATCCGTTCAATATGCTTCTGCCGATGGACAGTCCGTCCTGTACATTGCTGATGGCGATGCCCAGAACCGCGCAGTTGGTCGTGATCAGCGGAAGGTATACACCCAGTGCCCGGTACAGGGAAGGAACCTTCTTCTTCAGGAACATTTCCACAAACTGTACCAGTCCTGCAATGATCAGGATAAATGCGATGGTGACCAGATATTCCAGGGACAGCGGCTCCAGGATATAGCAGTACACCAGGCTGGTCACGGTACTGGCCAGGGTCATGACGAAAATGACGGCGCCGCCCATACCTGCTGCAGTCTTCGTATTCTTCGAAACACCCAGGAAGGGGCAAAGACCCTGAAACTGTACAAGCACCACATTATTTACAAGCGCTGCGGAGATCGCAAAAAGAAAAATATTCATCGCTCCACCTCCTCAGCATTTTCCGAAGCCGGCGTGGTTCTCACATCCATATCGGAGGTCACCTCTCCGGTCTCCATATCAAGTGTTACGGTGCCTTCCCAGGAAGCCTTCTTCCCCGCACCCTTCTTCTCGGCAAGAGCGGCCTGCTTTCTCGCTTCCAGCATTTCCTTTGCCTTTGCCGCTGCCAGCTGCTGCTGTTTTGTGAGATGCCGCACCGGCGGTTTATCCGATGAAGCCTTATCCTGCGATGCAGCCGCGTTCTGCGGTGCATTTACATTCTGTGATGCATTTACGCTCTGCG
>CADBRW010000251.1 GCA_902797155.1 uncultured Lachnospiraceae bacterium | reverse complement strand
TCCTTCTCATGCTCCTGTCCGGCTGCGGAAAGCAGGAGTCAGATGACGGCATACTTGCAATCCGGAACAACTTCGTCGAATCGGAAGAGAATTTCCGTAAAACAGCCTCTCCGGAACTGACCCTTCCGGATACCGTGAAAACCATCAGCGCGGAGGACCATTTTTATGAGCTGACAGATGCACTCCCCAGACCGGAAGGTATGGTGCTCTGGGATTATGCCGCTCCGGAAAGAGGCAGACTGCTGCTTCTCTATTCCGACGCAAAGATTCAGAAGGAAACCATCGATGATTCCAACAAAACCGCCTGTCACCTGTCCATCATCTCCTATGATCTGATCACCGGAGAAAGCGAGGTACTCACCGATCATCGGGACTCAGGCCTGACCGTTTCCGAGCTGTCACAGTTCTACCCGCAGTTCGTCAGCCTGGATCCCCTTATCATCTGCGAGACCATGGGCGGTGTCTTCTATGATCAGAAGCGGGACCGTGTCACCCACCTGGACCTGGGAACGTTTAATTATATCTACCGCTTTCTTCCCCAGAACAACGGGCACATTTATTTTACGGATTCGACCCTGAAGATCCAGGAGCTCTGCATCCATGAGGATGATATGCAGATTGAAACCCGTTGGACCCCGGAGGAAGGCTGCAGCTGCTATGAGCCCTACCTGATCGGTGAGGATGAGGTGATCCTCTCCGCCCTGCCGGATCTTGACACGTCGGCTTCCATTGTTTACTATCGTGTGAAGCTTTCCACCGGAGAGACCCAGGAGATCTACACCGCAGAGTATGAACTGACCGGCAGCGCAACGGGAACCCAGAGCGATTACCTGGCCACATCCTATTACGGAGCCGGAGGAGTCGAACGTCTGCAGCTGGAGACGAAGGACGGACTTCAATATGAACTGAAGGATCCGTCGGCCTCCGAATCTAACCCCGTCGTAGACGACGACAAGATCCGTCTTCCCGCCGTAAGTACCACCAACGCCTACGGATTCTCCTTCTGGGGATACGGAAATGGCATATATACAAGCTTCTTCAGCATCAAGGACGGATGTCTCTACGGAGATGTCTATAATAACAATGACACCAAACTTCTGATGTGGGTCTATGATCAGAAGGAACCCACGAAGATCACCGAGCCGGAGCATACACCCTACCAGCCCTTAAAGCTGTCTGAGATCGACCTTCCGAAGCTGGAGAAGGAGCTGGAGACCAGTCTGGGGATCCGCATCTATACCGGTGAGGAGGCCGAAACCGACTTCGTTGATTATACGGCCGTAAGAGAAACCGACAAGACCGTGACCTACCATGCTCTTCTGCAGATTCAAAGTGTCTATGGCAGATTCCCCAAGGGCTTTTTCGAGCAGCTGAACACCAGCGGAATCCCTCTTCGTGTCCATATCGTACATTCGCTGTCCGGTGCTCAGGAAGGAACCGTCTCCACGGCGGCCGGGCTTCAGTCAAGTGACTACGAAGGACCCTATATCGTTTTCGCAACAGACGGATCCACCCTGGATGAAGAAACCATTTACCACGAGACCGCCCACGCGATTCATGACAAGCTGATAAATGACGGTTTCACGGACGGCTTCGACGAAGAATGGGCTGCTCTCAATCCACCGGATTTTGAATACAGCCTTGACTACGAAGATGATCATCTGCCGGACAACAGCTATACCACCATCGTACCGGAGGGTACCTCCCCGGATACCATTTACTTCATCCGTGAATACAGCAAGACCTTCCAGGAGGAGGATATTGCTGATCTTTTCGCAAATCTGATGATCGGAGAAAAACCGTCGGAGTATTATTCCGGCGTACATATGCAGGCCAAGTGCAACTGCTTCTTCCGCCTGATACGAAAGGGATTTGACACTACGGGATGGCCGGAGGAGACCGAATGGGAGAAGCGTCTGGCAGAGGCAGCGCACTGACAGTGACGGAGGAACCGCATGCTACAGAAGAAACTCTATTTCGCCCCCATGGAGGGGATCACCGGATATGTGTTCAGAAATGCCTACGCCGCCTGCTATGGCGGCGTGGATACGTATTTCACGCCCTTTTTGTCGAACCCGTCCCTCAATCATATCGAGGAAAATGATGTGCTCCCGGAGCACAATACCGGTCTCCACGTGATCCCTCAGATCCTGACCAACCGGATACCGATCTTCGTGGCAATAGCAAATACACTGAAGGATTACGGGTATACGGAGGTCAACCTCAATCTGGGCTGTCCCTCGGGAACCGTTGTTGCCAAGAACCGAGGCGCCGGGGCTCTCCGGGAGCCGAAGGAACTGGACCGGCTTCTGGACGGAATCTTCGAGAAGACTCCCCTTCCCGTCTCCGTAAAATGCCGCATCGGCATTTCCTCTGAAACGGAATGGGAGGATCTGCTGGAAGTACTACTGAAATACCCGCTCACGGAGCTGACCGTCCATCCCCGCCTGCAGAAGGAATTCTACAAGGGCGAGGTGCATATGGATGCCTTCCGTCATGCGTATGAGAGGATCGCTTCTATAAGGACCGGTGCTTCACCGGACACGCAGAAAGACGAAACTACACCTCTCCGGCTCTGCTACAACGGAGATATCCGTACTGCAGAGGATTATCAGAGACTGGTCCGGGAATACCCGGACATCGATGCCGTCATGCTGGGCAGGGGGATCCTGTGGAATCCGGAGCTGGTGAGCTCCATCGCTGCTTCCACAGGCGAAGCTCTGGATCAGCGAAAGCGGCTCCGCACATTTTTAAATCTTCTCTATGAGGGATATAAAAAAGAAATGGACCGGGAAGGCCCGGCCCTGATGAAGCTTAAAGAATTATGGAACTATCTGCAGGTCTACACCGGCCACTCTCCACAGGAGATGCGTCCCCTGTGGAAGACCCGTACCCTCGCTGAGTACCGGGATGTGGTCTCGATGCTGGTCTAGAAACATCTGTCTTACTATCTGCCTCTCCGCTTCTCCTCGGAAAGAGAATCCGAATCGGAAACCTTCTCTGCGTCAAAGCGGATCTGCGTTCTGTCATAGTAAGCGGACTGCTTCCACGCATTCCGGACGCGGGCGAATACGGTTTCAGCGAACTCGTCCTCCAATTCGGGGAGCAGCACCAGGAACTGGTTCGTCCGGTTCTGCATCATGATATCACTCTTTCGGAGGGATGCATTGATGACCTGCCCGAACTCATCGGAGGCCTGACGGAAATCCTCATCCGGAAGTGTAGGATCCTTCTTATCCAGGGTCACCAGCGTGCGGTATGCAACACCATGGTAGCTGCGGATGTAACGAAGCATGAAGCGATAAACCACGCCAAAGGCATCCTTCTCCAGCCAAAGGGCTGAATTTCTGACATTTCTCTCATCAAGCACCTGGCATACGCGGTGCAGCTCATCGATGGAAGCAACCGTTGCCTCCTCGTTCTTCTTCGTGATCTCCTCGCGGAAGAAGGAGATTCCGTGCTTTCCGTTCTTCTTTACAAGATACAGGGCTCTGTCCGCCTTCTGCACCAGCTTCTCAAAATCTCTTCCCTGATCCGGAACAAAAACCGCACCAAAGGAAACACCCAGGGGAATCTGCATATCCGCTCCCATCATTTCCTTTGCCATTTCCACGATCTGACGGTTTACGCGTTCTGCCATTTCACGGATGATCATTTCATCCTGAACATTCTTCATGAACAGCATGAACTCATCGCCTCCCACACGGCACCGGATATCCTTCGCCTCGGAATTGCTGGTCAGGATCCCGGCAAAGCCCTTCAGGACGCGGTCTCCCATATCATGTCCGTACAGGTCGTTCACCAGCTTGAAGCTGTCCAGATCCACCATGAACAGGGTTCCCGATTCCTTTGCGCAGACATCCGTCAGAACCTGAGCGGAGCTGGCTTTGTTCAGCAGGCCCGTCATCTGGTCGATGGTTGCTTCCTCTGTCAGGGAATTGATCTGCTCCAGATTACCCATGATATTCTCCACTCTGCGGAGCAATACCTCGGGACGGAAGGGCTTACGAATGAAATCGGAGGCTCCCAGATCGAAGCCCTTGTCCTCCACATCCTCTGCGTCATCTGCCGTCATATACATGATCCGGACCTTCTCACCATACTTCTCCTGCAGGAGCTTATGCATCTCAAAACCGTTCATATCCGGCATCAAAAGGTCAGACAGGATCAGGTCCGGCTGCTCCTTCTCATAGACCTCCAGAGCTTCCGGGCCGGAGGATGCGAGGATCACCTCATAATCCTTGGACAGGATCCGCCGGGCGATCAGACGCATCATTTCCTCATCATCAACCACAAGAATCTTTCTCATTTGCGACCTCCCACTTTATAGACTACACTTCCCCAAAATAAGTCTCTTATAAAATCATTCTACCACTTCCCATAGGTCTTCTGCAATGTAATTTCCATCTCTTGCGAACCACCCGGAAAAGTGATAAAATGGATAAGATTGCGAAAGCAAAAGAAACCCAAAAGGAAACCCGTATATGAAATATGTCGTTTTTGATCTGGAGTGGAACCAGAGTGCCTACGGCCGGGCCGGAGAGCACCCACGTCTCCCCTTCGAGATCATCGAGATCGGTGCGGTGAAGCTGGATAACAAGCTCCGTTTGGAGTCGGAATTCCGCGAGCTGATCACACCAAAGATCTACAGAAAACTTCATCATACCATCCGGGCCATGCTGAACTATGACGAGAAGGATCTGCAACGTGAGGGAAAACCCTTTAAGGATGTGTGCAAACGCTTCCTTGACTGGGCCGGCGAGGACGCCATGTTCTGTACCTGGGGCATGTCAGACCTCTTCTATCTGCAGAACAACATGGACTTCTACTACATGGACAAGCTTCCCTATCCGGTGCGCTACTACAACATCCAGCAGATCTACGCTGACAAGTATGATCCGGACAAGAGCATCTGCAAGCTGGAGAAGGCGGTGGAAGCCCTGGGAATACCTGTACTGGAGCCCTTCCATGCAGCCATCAGCGACGCGCGCTATACCGCCAAGGTCCTTGCGGCCGCCAAGCTCGGCAACATCAAGGACAATTACACGGTGGACATCTACCAGCGACCGAAGAAGCCGGAGGATGTCATAAATGACCGCCATGCGAATGTGATCGACTACATTTCCGTTGAGTATCCCAGCCGGCAGAGTGCCATGGCAGACGAGGGCGTATCCGAGCTTCGGTGCCCGAAATGCGGCAGACATTTGGTTCCGAAGGTCCAATGGTTCAGCAACGCACAGAACACAGAGATGGCAGGTGGCCGGTGCTTCATCCACGGCTACGTGCAGGGACGGATCCGGTTCCGTTCAACCGAAGGAAGCGACGACACAATATACGCGATCAAGAAGATCACCCGGACGAATAAAGCAGGATTCGAAGGATTAAGGGCAAGACAGGAGGAGCTCCGGGAGAAGAAAAGACAGAAGAGACACGAATCCGAAAAAAGAAGAGCCAAGGCCAGACGGGCCAGAAGAAGGAGAAAAACTCCAAGCAAGAAATCCGCTTCGTAATGAAGCGGATTTCTTTGTTTTGACACGAGGATGGTCGGGGGAAGCTCCCCCGACCATCCATGGGTTTTTTTGTGATTTATTTTTCCTAATTTAGGTTCGTCAGAGAGCTCTCTTCTTCTCTCTTCTCCGAAGAACGACGCTCTGGAGAACGATGAAGAAGCAAAGCATACCGCCGGTGGTGATACTCTGCCACCAGGGCTGGTTCAGACCACTGCTTACAACGACCTTCTTGATCGTGGTAAGTGTCATGGTTCCGAAGAAGGTTCCGATCACACTTCCGACACCACCGGTAAGGAGGGTTCCACCGATGATGGAGGATGCGATGGCGTTCATTTCCATACCGGCTGCATTGGTTGCATTTCCTGCACCGGTATGCATCATAAATACATATCCTGCGATTCCGCAGAGAAGACCGCTGATCACATAGGACAGGAATCTGGTCCTCTTTACGTTGATACCAAGCATGAGTGCGCTCTGCTGGTTTCCGCCGATGGCGTAGAAGTTACGGCCCAGACGGGAATATCTCAGCAGGAGGAACACTACGATCACACAGATGATCGCTACAACTACACCGATCTCGAAACGAAGCGGGATCTTATTCCCGTTATTCGCCGTATAGCCGAGAAACGGAATCTCGATCCGGCTGCTCATCAGATCCAGGAAGCCCTCATGGGTTGCCTTCTGCGGATTTACCGAGATGATGGTTGTCAGACCACGTGCAAAGAACATTCCGGCCAGTGTAACGATGAAGGGCTGGATCTCCAGATAACTGATGAGGAAACCCTGTACCACACCGAATGCAAGACCGATACCCAGAGCAAGAAGGATCGATACGAAGATATTTCCTCCGTTGTTCAGGTACATTACACAGCTCATTACTACGAGAGAGGTTACCGCGCCTACGCTGATATCGATACCGCCGCCGATCATAACGATGGTCAGCGCGCAGGATACGATGATCAGACTGGTATTGTCATTCAAAAGGTCAGCGATCTGCTGAAAATGCAGGAACCCGCCTCCGAGAAAGATCATGGCGCTGAGATACATGACCACGAAGATACCGATGGTGATCGTCATCAGAAGCTGCGTATCGGTGAACGGTTCTCTGCGTTTCTTCATAAAGTCTTCCATGTTTATGCAGCTCCTTTCTCCGATTTTGCAACTTTCTTCCTGCGCATATCCGCCATAAACTTCGCGAATTTCTTCTTTACTACAGGAGATCCGATCACAACCAGAATGATGATGACAACTGCCTTGTAAGCCTTAACATCCGTAGAGGATACACCCATTGCATAGAGTGTGATGGTCAGCATCTGGATTACATAGGCTCCGATGATACTTCCGCTGAGACGGAACCGGCCGCCGCCCAGGCTGTTACCGCCGATAGCGACTGCAAGGATCGTATCCATCTCCACATCCAGAAGCAGGGTCTCATGGTTGATCAGTCCCAGACGGCTGACGCCGATGCTTCCTGCAACTGCTACGCATACACCCAGGATGATAAAGCTGAGCAGCTTGATAAATGTCGTATTGATACCATTCAGTTTTGCTGCGCTTTCGTTGATACCTACCGCCTGTGTCAGCAGACGAAGTGAGGTAAAGCGGAAGACCAGCGCAAATATGATCGCCATGATGATAACGATCAGAACCGGAGTCGGGATCGGGATTCCGGGGATAAAACCGCCCCATGCGGAAATGATGGGACTTTCAACGGTCGGTGTCGCACCACCGTTGATCCAGTAGGCGATGGACCGCCCACAGGTGTATAGGATCAGGGTTGCTATCATTGGCTGTATCTTGAATATCGCAACCAGTGTGCCGTTGAATGCTCCGAAGATCATTGCAACAACACATGCAAGAACAAATGCTATGACTACAGTTCCTCCGCCGATCTCGGAAGCGGACTTCAGAACCTTTACGAACACGCTGCCGGCAATGGCTGCGGCTGCACCGACACTGATATCCTGTCCACCGCAGGCTGCGGTAACAAGGGTCATACCCATGGCCAGGATCGCCAGCTCACTGGCACCGTTGATGATGGTGATCAGGTTACCTGAAAGAACTGCATTTCCGTCGATATTATGCTTGATCTCGATACTGAAGAAGCTGGGATCCCGTATCAGATTGAAGACCACCAGAAGGCCGATGGCGATAAGCGGTATGGCCAAAGGGCCGAAGAACGCCGCAAGGCTGTTTTTCTTAGTTTTCATTTTGCGCCTCACCTCCTGCAATCGTCTTCATTACCTGTGCCTGATTCAGATCCGATCCTGTCAGCTCGCCTACGATATGCCTGTCGCGCATAACGATCAGCCGGCTGCAGGTACGGAGCATTTCCTCTACCTCAGAAGAAATAAATGTTACGCTCACGCCGTCTTCCGCAAGCTTCAGCACCAGCTTCTGGATCTCCAGCTTGGTTCCCACGTCGATACCACGGGTGGGCTCATCCAGGATCAGATAATCCGGATGGGTCAGCAGCCATCTGGCCAGAATAACCTTCTGCTGATTTCCTCCGCTGAGTGAACCGATGGGTGTCTCAGCGCTTGCCGTCTTGATGTTCAGAGCCTTGATGTACTCATCTGCAAAGGCTTCCGATTCACTGCGGCTGATGGGTTTGAAGATCCCGTTCATAACCTGCATGGCAAGAATGATATTCTCCCGGACACTGAGCTCGGAAATGATACCGTCCCGCTTTCTGTCCTCTGCCAGGTATCCGATACCGTTCCTCATGGCATCAATGGGCTTTGTAACATTTACGGATTTTCCCTTGATCTTCACGGAACCGCCGGTCACCTTATCCGCACCGAAGATCGCTCTTACGCTTTCGCTTCGGCCGGAACCAAGAAGACCCGTAAATCCGTTAACCTCTCCTTTTCGAATGGAGAAGTTAAAGGGAAATGCGGCGCTGCTGGAAAGCTTCTCTGCCTCATAGAATACCTCGCCTTCCTTCGCCTTCTTCTCCTCCGGATCGGAAAGACTGCTGAGCTCCTCAAGCTCCTTACCCATCATCTTGGCAACGAGCTGAACCTGAGGCAGGTCTTCTACCAGATATTCTCCCACAAGCTCTCCGTTTCGAAGTACCGTGATCCTGTCGCAGACCTCATATACCTGCTCCAGGAAATGGGTTACGAACACGATTCCTACGCCTCTGGACTTCAGGTCCCTCATCAGCGTAAAGAGCATGTTTACTTCCTTATCGTCCAGCGAGGATGTGGGCTCGTCGAGGATCAGGACCTTACACTGCATGTCTACCGCCCGGGCGATGGCTACCATCTGCTGCACGGCCAGGGAGCAGTTTCCCAGCTGCTGACGGGCTCTGGCGGGAATCTGCAGATTCGCCAGGATCTCGTCTGCACGCTTCTCATAGTCCTTCTGCTTAACGATCAGGCCCTTGTTACGACCGATAAACATATTCTCGGCAACCGTAAGGTTCGGACAGAGAGTGATCTCCTGATAAACCGTACTGATACCGCTGTTCTGCGCATCCTGGGGAGAGCCGATATGAACCTTCTTGCCTTCGATGGTAACGGCTCCGCCATCCATAGGATATACGCCTGTCAATATCTTAATGAGCGTAGACTTGCCTGCGCCATTTTCCCCCATAAGTGCATGGATCTCACCCTTACGAAGGGAGAAATCCACATTGTGGAGTGCCCTAACTCCGGGGAAGGTCTTCTCGATCCCCGTCATTTTCAGCAAGCAATCCTCCTGCATACCCTTTTTCCTCCTGTCTTTGGCATAAGAAGAGCGCAGTCCGCTGTTTTTTTACATATACAGCTTGACTGCGCCCTTCGATCATTCTAGAGATTTATTCGCCCAGTCCGTACTTATCGATATCTTCCTGGGTAAGAGTCTTTGCGTCAAAGCCCTTTTCTTCGTTGATGATCTTCTTGGTCTCAGGAGCCTTACCACTCTTGATCAGGTCGCTGATGATCTGAGCCTGGAACGGGCTGCACTGTCCATCATAATTCCACTTCTTTGCAAGGAGTTCACGAAGAGCCCACTTGTTGCAGTCAAAGCCCATAACTACGACCTTGCCGTCAACACCGTGTGTGATACCAGCTTCGTCAAGTGCTGCTACAGCACCCTTAGCCATACCGTCGTTCTCTGCGTAAATAACGTTGAAGTCTTCGCCGCTGTTGATAACGGTCTCAACGATCTTCTTAGCTTCTGCCTCGTCCCATGTAGCTGTCTGCTGAACAACCTTCTTCATCTTGCCGGACTCGAACTGCTTGTC
>CADBRW010000250.1 GCA_902797155.1 uncultured Lachnospiraceae bacterium | reverse complement strand
CGCGGGAACAAGGTGCAGACCGGCGGAATCCTTACCACGATCCTCGGGGACCAGAACCTGCTGGGAGGACTGGCGGATCTGATACCGGGCTTTGATGTGGGGAGAGAACTGGAGTGATCACAGAACTGAAGTATACAACCACAAATACATACCTGATCGACGGTGAGCATGGCACGCTGCTTCTGGATACCGGATGGGCCGGGACATTTCCGGCGTTCTGCAAGGAACTGGGAGAGAAGGGGCGTAGGCTGCAGGAGATTGATTATGTGATGGTGACACATTTTCATCCGGACCATATGGGGATCGCTCAGGAGATCGCGGAGCACGGGCCGGTGATCGTGGCTGTGGACCTGCAGCTGCCGTATCTGCACAGGGCGGATGAGGTCCTGGCGAGAAGCGGGAGAGGCAGATTTCTGCCCATCGTGGACGAGAAGGTGCGGGTGATCTCCCTGGCGGAGAGCCGCGGATTCCTGCGGGAGCTGGGGCTGGAGGGAGAGATCCTGCATACGCCCGGGCACAGCGAGGACAGCATTTCGCTTTGGCTGGACGAGGGGGCGCTCTTTGTGGGAGACCTGAATCCGCTGTATGAGCTGGCGATGCATGAGGGCACGGAGATCGGAGAGAGCTGGAACCGGTTGCTGGCGCTGGGCCCGAAGCGGGTGTATTACGGGCATGCGAAGATGGCGGTGCTGGAGGGCGGCGGTGAGGATGCCGGCGTTTCACATGAGGCTGGGAGTTCGAGTACCGGCGGAGTTGAGGAGGAGAAGTCGGATGCCGACCTCTACGCGCTGGTTTCGCAGATCATGAAGTACATTGACAAGGGGATGCCCATGGATAAGATCCGGAAGAAAACCGGTGCGGATGCAACACTGGTGGAGGACGTGAACAGGATGTATCTGACACACAGGAATGTGGGCGTGCAGGGGATCCTGGACCGGATAGAGATCAAGGGGAGATGAGAGACTGGCCACGTGGCAAATATAGAATGAAAAAAATGCGGTTTTTGTGCAGATCAGGCGCGCCTTTTCATGCACAAAAGCCGCATTTGTGCTATGATAGGTATGGTGGGTTATCATCTGAGAAATGATTGTCGATGAGGTGACCGTATGAAGATATTGCTGGCTCCCATGGCTGCGCTGGCGGAGACCGCCGGTCCGTCTTCCAGGGTCCGTCTTCTGGCGGAGGGATTCCGGGAGGCTGGGATCGAGGTGGCGACCTGCGCGGCGGAGGATGTGAATTACAGAGAGATCGGGGGCGTCCGGAATTTCTTTCTGGATGTGCCGATGCCCATGGGACTGCCGGAGGTGATAGCGACACGCACATTTCCGGTGGCGCAGAAGCTTGGGGTGACGGCGAGGAAGACTGTGACCAGCTTCGATCAGGTGCTGCGGTTCACGGGAAATCTGGATTACAAATATCTGAAGAAGAGCGTGGAGTCTGTGCGGCAGGCGGTGCAGGAATTTCGGCCGGATGCTGTGTACTCCGAGTTCAATGTCTCTGCAATGATCGCAGCCAGGAAGGAAGGGGTTCCGCTTTACGCGACGGTGAGCTACCCGACGCAACATACATTTGCATGTGATCCGTCTTTGGCGAAGGGGTTGAACCGGCTGCTGGGGGAGCTGGAGCTTCCCGAGGTGGAGTCGGCGCTGCAACTCTTCGACTGGGCGGACAGGGCGTTCTGCCCAAGCATCCGCGAGCTGGAACCGATGGAGAGAGAGGATGTGTGCTATGTCGGGACGCTGAAGACGGTGGCGAAGGCGGTGGATGGTGAGAACGGACGTGGCGCGGCAGGTAAGAAGAAGCGGAACAAGGTTCTGGTTTATATGGGGAACGGAACGGTGTCGGCGAAGCAGATGATGCAGGTGGTGAGCCGTGTGTTCTGCGGAACTGGGTACGAGGTGTACATTGCGTCGACGTATCTTCCGGAGGGCACTACGCTGAACGTGCATGTGGCGCCCCGCTGGGATTTCGACACCCTGCTGGATGAGGCGGTGCTGTTCATCAACCACGGAGGACAGAACAGTATCATGGACGGACTGATCCACGGAGTGCCACAGATCATGGTTCCGGGCAAGGTCTTTGAACGGCAGTACAACGCGAAGAGCGTTATGGAGAATAAAGCGGGTGTGTCATTGTCCTATAAGAATTTCAATGCGGAGAAGCTGTCCGTGATCGTAGAGAAGGTGGCTCACTCGAAGAGTAACCGGGAGTACGCGGCTGCGCTGGGGAAGAAGCTGGTCGCAGGCGGTGGAGTGAAGACGATGGTTGACATAATAGGTGCCTGGCACCATTACAAAAGTGTTACATGATTTGACACGGAGGAGAGGGTATGGATTTTCAGACTT